>DBGFNI010000133.1:0-14238 GCA_048527645.1 Eubacteriales bacterium
AAATATGGATGAAAATATTTTATCATAAGGCAAGCAAAAAAGGAAGCGGGTTTTTTGATCTTCTTTGAATTTACATAGTGTTCACAATTGTGTGCTACACTGCTTTGCGAAAGAACAAACCGCGACCGGAATACGGGATTTTCGGCAGTGACCGGGCAAGAACAGGTGAACCAGGATGAAGACGGATACATTGAAAAACAAAATGAAAAGCAAAACCGTGCGCATTGTGCTTGCGGCACTGTGTGTGCTGCTGGCGGCGGGAGCCGTTATGCTGGGCGTATGGTGGAACCGCCGGCAGACAAACGCGCCGTCGGACGGCACGGATCACCCGGCGGCATCGCAAGCGACCGAGCAGACGGCAGAGGATGTCACGCAGGAGAGCGAGAAGCAGGCTCAAACGGATGGGACGACGGCGGAGCCTGACAGCCCGAGCGACAAGCGGGGGAGCGGCGCGCCGCAGCAAAAGCAGATTCCCGCATCGGTTCAGCCTGTGATTGATCAGCTGCAGCAGCAGACGCCGCAGACGCCGGAGGGCGGTCACTATGAACGCGGCGAGCGGGACATCCTGTTTTGGACTGATGATACGGACGCAACAAATTGGGGCGGTGCGGCATCGGCGGTCGTCTCCTATATCGCCGATGTGCACATCGACGAGAGCACCGGTCTGCAATTGTGCACGCGGATCGACTATTATATCTACGAAAACGCCGACGCCTATGAGGCCGGCGCGGAGCTGAACAAAGGCGACGAGAGCATACAGTTCTTCCCGGATCAGCTGTATTATACCATAACCGTTTCCAATATCAGTTACCGTGCTGCGCAGCAGGAGGCGCAGGAATTTGCCAATCAGATCGCGCTTTCTTCGTAATACAGCTACGGTAAAAATCACAAAAAGCATCTGACGCGGCGCTTGCCGCGTCAGATGCTTTTTTCTTCCTTTTCGGGGCGGGTGATCGGTCAGGACTGGCCGGGCGGGTTGCTGCTTTCCCGCTGTGCAGGCTCCTTTTGAAAGAGGTGCATCCGGCGATACAGCCGTCGTCTTCTGCGCATATGCGCCAGCATCTGAAAATATCCGTGCCGGCGTCCGCGCAGCACCATCCCCAGCCGCAGCAGCGCGCACCAGGGCAGCAGCGGCAGATACAGCAGCGGACAGCGGTCGACAATGGGATAGCGCCGTCGGACAAAGCGCTTTGCCATCACCGCGGTGTGATACAGTCCGCCGTGGCTGCCGTCATATTCGTGGTCGCCTGTGATCAGCGCGCCGGCATCGGCGCGGCCGGGCGCTTTTCGCCCGAATTCGCCGCCGGTGAAGATATCCTCTAACAGCGCGTCACACAGTGCGTCCTCTCCGCCGTCAAGTCCCGGCGGGAGCGCGCCGTTGAGGCAGGTGGTGCACAGGCGGCACAGCACGGCGGCAAAGCGGTACAGCCCCTCTGCGTGAAGCAACGGCAAAAGCGCGCTCCAAAAGGGAGCCGTTTCGTATTTCCGGCAGAACGCGGACCAGTCTGCCAATTGGCGCAGACCGATACCGTCGTTTTGCATGTGCTTTTGAATATGCAGCAGCAGAATCAGCGCCTGCTGTGCGGGTACGGGAACGGGAAAGGTGTCCGCGCCGATGCGGCACGGGCTGCTGCTTTGCGGCAAATCGGAGAAGAAAGCCCGCAGCTTGTCCCCTTTTTTGCCGGCGGGCAGGCCGGGAATGCAAAAATGCATTTCGGCGGTATAGCCGCGAAAACGGTAGCTGTCGTGCCACGGATTTTCTCCGGCGTGTGAAAGCGAAAAGCCGTGTGCGGTCAAAGCGGCGTTGGTCCGCTGCCGGTCAGAAGGAGCGATGAGAAAATCCACATCTCCCAGCATGCGCTGTGCCGGATCGGGGTAGGCAGAGGCGGTGCAGGCGCCTTTCAGAATGACAAAAGGGATTGCCTCCTTTGTCAGGATGCGAACCAGTGCGCGCTGCAATTTGAGCAGGCAGTCGTTTTGCACGGTAATCTGCGCGGCGGCAAGCAAAAAGCGCTCGGCGCATTCGGGCGGCACCGGGATATCTGCCCGTCGCAGGCTCTCCGCCGCGTGGAGCACCACCCCCTGCCGGATGCATTCGTGCAGCAGCGCATCCCACTGTGCGTCTTCCCACCCGGCAACCCGTGAGGGGGCGGGCAGCGCGCCGCCAAGCGAACAGCAGGTCAGCTCCAGCGCGAACTGACAGATTGATGCTGTCTGCGAGAGCCGCTCGTTCTTCGGCTGTTTCACCGTGCTTACCTCCGTTGAAATAGAAGTGATCGAATCGAAAAAGGCACACGTCCCCGCGCCGGACAGAGCAACGCAGGGACGTGCAAAATAGTACAAAAATCAGTCATCCACGGCGGGATCGGTCGCGCGGTCATAAACCGCTAGCGCCTCGGCGCCGGGAGCGGGGCTGATCAGAGAGACAACGACACAGCACAGTGCGCCGACGATGAAGCCGGGGAGCAATTCATAGATGCCGGTGCTCTTTGACAGGAACAAATACCAGACAATATCCGTCACTGCGCCGCCGACGACGCCGGCAACCGCGCCGGAATAAGTGGTGCGCCGCCAAAAAAGGCTGAGCAGCACGACGGGACCGAACGCAGAGCCAAAGCCTGCCCAGGCGTTGCCGACCATGTTCATGATGGCTGCCGCACCGTTGCCCTTGCTTGCGGCGATGAAGTATGCGACGATCGCCACGAGAATCACAACCAGGCGGCCGACCCACATGATTTCTTTGTCGGTTGCTTTTTTCCGGAAGACCGGCTTGTAAATATCACTGGTAAATGAGGAGGAGGCGACGAGCAGCTGAGAATCTGCCGTGCTCATCGCAGCGGCGATGATTGCCGCCATCAGCAGTCCCGCGATAAACGCCGGGAACAGCTCGCGTGCCAGGTGAATGAATATGGTTTCCTGCTGACCGCTTTCCAGCAGCTTCTGACCGATGGGCAGCATTCTGCCCAGATATGCCAGCGCGATGGCAGCGCCCAGGCTCAGAATCACCCAAATGATTGCAACGGTGGCGCTCTTCTTCATCATCGAGGACTTCTTGATCGACATGAAACGAACCAGAATGTGCGGCATGCCGAAATAGCCAAGACCCCATGCCAGGCCGGAGACGATGCTCTGCCAGCTGCAGCCGAACAGGCTGTTGACAAACGCATACTGCGTGCCGTCATTGGCATTGGTGTAAACTGCGGAGAGGGCAGCGGCGTCCGGCTCACGGAAAAACAGGATGGCAATCGGAACCGCCAGCAGGGCGATCAGCATCATCAGCCCCTGGAAAAAGTCTGTCCAGCAGACTGCGCGGAAGCCGCCCAAAAATGTATATATGATAATAATCGCCGCAAAAATCATCAGGGAATAGCGGGGATCCAGAGAGGGAAATACCTGCGTGAACACCTTTGCACCGGCGCTGAAGCTCGATGCCACATATACCGTGAAAAATACCAGAAAGATCACCGCGCAGATGATCTGCAAGCCGCGGCCGCGCGCGGCAAAGCGGTTGGTCAGATACTGCGGCAGCGTAATGGAGTCGTTTGCCTCCTTGGAAAAGCGGCGCAGACGGCGCGCCACAAAGATCCAGTTTGCCGCGGTGCCCAGCGCAAGGCCGATGCCGACCCACGCCTCACCCAGACCGAAGGCAAGTACGCTGCCGGGCAGACCCATCAAGAGCCAGCCGCTCATGTCGGAGGCCTGCGCGCTCATGGCCGTTACCCACGGGCCCATCTGGCGGTTGCCTAAAAAATATTCTTTTTCACCGCTGCTGTTTTTGGATTGGAAGAAAAAATACAGTCCGATTGCCAAAACGACGGCGAAATACAGGATAAACGCAAGTACTTCCATCTGTCAAAATGCTCCTTGTTATACAGAATCTTCCAAAAAGTTTGGAAATTTATACACAATTATACCACAACGCGGCTCCGATTGCAATATAAAATTCGGAAAAACATTGAAACGAAGGAAAGATTGTGTTATACTAATCATAGTTTGAATTCATTGTTCGGGAAAGGGTGTGAGCGCGGATGCAGGAAAAACTGTATCTGAAAAATATCCGGCGGTATGACACGCAGCAGCGCATGTTTGTGCCGGGCAGCGTGCTGACTGCCGGAGAGAAAATTGTCGCGCTGGACGAGCCGTGCCCCGCGGATGCCGCCGTGCTGGACGGGGGCGGGAAGCTGCTGCTTCCGGGACTAATCGATGTGCACACGCACGGCAGGTGCGGCTATGATTTTGACAGTGCAGAGCCGGAGGAGATAGATCAGATGATGCACGCCTACGCGCTGGACGGCACGACGACGGCGATCCCGACGATCGCCTCCGCACCGTTTGAGCAGATGCTGTGCGCAGTGGAGCGGGCGCGAATGTGCGGCGCGTATGCCGTGCACATAGAGGGACGGTATCTCAGTCCCAAGCGGCGCGGCGCACATCGGGCGGATCTGCTGGCAGAGCCGCGCACGGAGGAGCTTAAGCTGCTTTTGGAAAAGGCAGGAGCGATGCATCTGCATCTGACGGTTGCGCCGGAGCTGCCCGGTGGCAGAACATTTATTCAAGAGGCGATCGCCATGGGGGCGAGCGTATCCATGGGACACACGGATGCCACCTGGGAACAGGCGCAAGAGGCCATCGCATGGGGCGTGGGCGGCGCGTCCCATCTTTGCAATGCCATGCCGCCGCTGCATCACCGCCAGCCGGGCGCCATCGGCGCGGCACTGTGCGAGGATATTTACACCGAACTGATCTGCGACGGAATGCATGTGCATCCCGGCATGATCCGGCTGGTACAGAAAATCAAGAACCCGGAGAAAATCGTGCTGATCACGGATTCCATGTCCGCCACGGGCTGCCCCGACGGCAGATATGCCATTGCGGGACTGCCGGTGAACGTCGTGAACGGGGAAGCACGCAATGAAGAGGGCGCTCTTGCGGGCAGTACGCTGGTGCTCTGGCGGGGACTGCACAATTTCATGCGCTTCTGCGGCCTGACGCTGGAACAGGCGCTGCCCTGTGCAACCGTCCAGCCGGCAAAAATGCTGGGGCTGGATGACAGAATCGGCTCCCTTTGCCCGGGAAAGGACGCGGACATGCTGCTGTGCTGCGGAGAACAGATCGAAACGGTCATCCGACGCGGCAAGGTAATCCAATGAACGGAAATTCAGATCGAAAAGAGGAAAGTCACATGAATGAGCAAAGCAATACAGGCAAAAAACCCTTTTACATTACTACGGCGATTGCGTATGCCTCCCGTAAGCCGCACATCGGCAATACCTATGAGGTCATTATGACGGACGCGATCGCGCGGTTCAAGCGCATGCAGGGCTACGATGTGCGCTTCATGACCGGAACCGACGAGCACGGACAGAAAATCGAGGAGTGCGCAAAGGCGGCGAATGTATCCCCGAAGGAATATGTGGACGGGGTCGCAGGGGAAATCCGAAAAATATGGGATTTGATGAACACCTCCTACGATCATTTTATCCGCACGACGGACGAACAGCACGAGCGCGCGGTGCAGCATATTTTCAAGAAGCTGTATGACAAGGGCGACATCTATAAAAATGAGTATGAGGGTTGGTACTGCGTCCCCTGCGAATCCTTTTTCACCGAGACGCAGGTGGGCGCGGCGCACAAGTGCCCCGACTGCGGCAGAGAAGTGACGAAAACCAAGGAGGAAGCGTATTTCTTCCGTATGAGCGCATATCAGGATCGGCTACTGCAATATATCGAGGAGCATCCCGAATTTATTGAGCCGGAGTCGCGCAAAAAAGAGATGGTCAACAATTTTCTCAAAACAGGCTTGCAGGATCTGTGTGTGTCCCGCACCTCCTTCCGTTGGGGTGTCCCGGTCGATTTTGACCCCAAGCATGTGATTTATGTATGGATTGACGCGCTGTCAAACTATATCACGGGGCTGGGCTATGACGTGGACGAGCAGGGGGAGCTGTTTGCAAAATACTGGCCGGCAGATGTGCATATCATCGGCAAGGACATTATGCGCTTCCATACGATCTACTGGCCGATCATTCTGATGGCGCTGGATCTGCCCCTGCCAAAAAAGGTGTTTGGGCATCCGTGGTTTTTGTTCGGCAACGACAAGATGAGCAAATCCAAGGGCAACGTGCTGTACGCGGATGAGCTGGCGGAGCTGTTCGGCACGGACGGCGTGCGGCATTATTGTCTGGCGGAGATGCCCTATGCCAACGACGGAAATATCACCATGGAGAACTTTGTCACGCGGTACAACACCGATCTTGCCAACAATCTGGGAAATCTGGTGAACCGTACCGTCACGATGACCGGCAAATATTTTGACGGCGTGATTCCCGCGCCGTGCTGCCCTGAAGAACTGGACGCGGAGCTGAAGCAATGCTGCGAGCAGACCTGGAGCACCGTGTGCGATGCAATGGAGCATTACCGTGTGGCGGATGCGGAGGAGGCAGTGTTTGCGCTGTTCCGCCGCGCCAACAAATATATTGACGAAACGGCGCCGTGGGCGCTTGCCAAGGATCCGGCCAAGCGCGAGCGGCTGGGGACGGTGCTGTACAATCTGTTGGAGATGATCCGCTTCGGCGCGGCAATTCTGACGCCTTTTCTGACGAAAACGGCAGACAGCATTTACGAGCAGCTCGGCTGCTCTGACCGCAGCCTTGTGTGGGGCACGCTGACGCCCGGCGGCAAGGTCGGCGAGGCAAAGGCGCTGTTTGCGCGCCTTGACGGCGAAAAGGTCATCCGCGAATTCTACGCAAAAAAAGAGGCGCAGGAGCAGGCGGCTGCCAAGGAGAAAACTGCCGCGGAAAAGCCGGAGGGCGTGCAGCAGATCGGTATTGACGATTTTATGCGGGTGGAGCTGCGCACCGCACAGGTCATTGCCTGTGAGCCGGTTCCGAAATCCGATAAATTACTGAAATTGCAGTTGGATCTGGGCTATGAGCAGCGGCAGGTGGTCTCCGGCATTGCAAAATATTACAAGCCGGAGGAGCTGATCGGGAAAAAGCTGGTCATGGTGGCAAACCTCGCCCCGGTGAAGCTGCGGGGTGTGGAGTCCAACGGCATGATCCTTGCCAGCGGCGAGGAGGATGTGCGCGTGGTATTTTTGGCGGACGACACGCCGCTGGGTGAGCGTGTACACTGATGAGACCGGGACTGTTTGATTCGCATGCGCATTACAACGATCCCCGCTTTGCAGAACTGGAAGGGGGAGCGCCCGCGCTGATCGCTTCCCTTTTGCAGGGGGATGTCTCCGGGATACTCAACGCGGCGGTTGACGCGCAAACGGCGGAGGAATGCATCGCGCTGGCAGAGCGCTTTGACGGCGTTTACGCCGCGGCGGGGGTGCATCCCTCCGAGTGCGCGCGGCTCGACGCGCAGATGGACGCGGAGCTGGAGCGGATTTGTGCACTGCTTCGGCATCCCAAGGTGCGGGCGATCGGCGAGATCGGACTGGATTATCATTATGACGACAGTCCGCGGCAGATCCAGCAAAAGTGGTTTGAGGCGCAGCTGGACCTTGCGCAGCAGACCGGCTATCCGGTGATCATTCACGACCGGGAGGCACACGGACAGGTGATGGATACGCTTGCCGCGCATCCGGCGGTGCGTGGCGTGATGCATTCCTTTTCCGGCAGTGCGGAAATGGCGAAGGAACTGCTCAAGCGGGATTTTTACGTTTCCTTTTCCGGCACGGTGACGTTTCGCAACGCCAAAAAGCTGCCGGAGGCGGTGCGCGCGGTTCCGCTGGAGCGGATGCTGATCGAGACAGACTGCCCGTATCTGGCGCCCGTTCCGATGCGCGGAAAATGCAATCACAGCGGCTATCTGATTTACACGGCGCAGTTTATCGCCGCGTGCAAGGACGTTGCACTTGAACAGGTGATTGCGGCAAGCGAGAAAAACGCCCGTACCCTGTTCGGCATTTCACCGTGAACGCGGTTATGACAGAAAGGAAGCCCGCATGAAAACGATATGCAGATGCCTTGCGCTGCTGACGGCGCTTTGCCTGCTTCTCTTTGCCTGCTGTGCGTGCGGCAAAGAAAAGGACGCCGGCGCGACACAGGGAACATATTTGAGCACGGATGGCGAGGTGCCGTCGGTTTATCAGGTGCCCGGGGGCGTTTTCAAATACTTTTACAAAATCTTCCTGAATACATATGCTGACGAATTGCAGGGGACTTACGGCTTTGATACCGCGCGTTCTGCCAAGGAGCAGTCATACAACGGGGAGACCTATTATGAGCTGATCAAACGGCAGGTGAAGGAACAGCTGTCGCGCGTCTGGCTGCTGTATGCCGATGCGCGCGAGCAGGGAATGACCCTGACGGAAGCCGAACAGGCGCTGCTGGAGCAGCAGGTCAAAAACAGAGCGTCTCTGCAGGATCGTGATATCACGGAGGAGGATATCCGGCAGGCGCTGCAAATCACCTTTTTGGCGCAGAAATATGAGAGGGGTGAATATGCGAAAAAGGCGTTTGACGATGCGGCGGTGTACACGCGGCTGGAGGAAAACCCGATTCCGTATCAGTATTACGGCTGCTATTGTATTTCGCTGTTTTACGGCGCATCTCCCGACGCGGCAAATCCGAACGGGCTGACCGTGCAGCGTGTGGAAGAGTTGACCGCGCAGCTGCTTGCGGCTGCCACGCAGGAGGAATTTGAACGCATCGCAAGCGTTTATATCCGAGAATATCAGCCGTCGCTGAATGAAACGGGGGTTGCCAATCAGTTGGCGAACTTCTATCAGGATCAGGTGTGCTACACCGACGATTCGGTTGGGGCGTGGGCCTTTGCGGGCGACCGGGAGGCGGGCGATACGTATTGTGTCGACGATGAAGCCAATGCTTGCAAGCATGTCTTTTTCCTGACGGCGCTCCCGCATCTGGATGAAAGCTATACCGCTAATATCCGTCAGGTGTTGTTTGCGGCGGAGCAGGGGGATCGAACCGAAGCGGAATTTGTCGCGCTTTTGCAGGAGCAGGAGCAAAAGGCGAGGGATATGCTGCTGGAGTTCGAAAAAGAGCCGACGGAGAAGCATTTTGCCGCGCTTGCCGCCCAGACCGGCGAGGCGGACAGCGGAGAGCTGCTGACGGATGTTTCTGCCGGGCAGCTCCCACAGGCGCTTGACGCATGGTGCCTGGATCCGGCGCGTCGGGCGGGTGATGTGGCGGTGATACAGTCGGAATACGGCTGGCACGCGGTGTATTATGTTTCCCGCGGCGAGCAGATGTGGCGTCTGTCGGTGCTCAACGATTTGACTGCGGAAAAAATCGAGAACCGACTTCAAGCGCTCAAGAGCCGGTACAGCGTGGCATACAATGACGCGCTGTACGATGCGATGAGCGGGCTGTAAGGCGGGCGCGCAGCATATAAATAAACAAATCCCCACGCAACGGACTTCACGAAAAAAGCTGAAAGCTTTTTGTCCATTGTGGGGATGATACATTTGCTTTCACAGGCGGCAAGCCCCACTGTGGAGCGCGTTGCAGCGATATGCACGACAAATACGGCAGCTTTTGTAAAAGCTGCCGTATCATTTTTCTGCGGATTCTCTCATCCTAATTCTCTGATGAAATTCCGGCTGAAAAAAGATTTCCATTCCAACCATTGCGCGCGCCTCCATTAGGGGGTCAAGATGATACAGAAATCGGCAAGATTGGATTGCATTCTTCCGAATTGCACAAGATTTCCGACAAAAAACGCCCCCGGTACCGTTTCGGATTTTCCCGAAACGGTACCGGGGGAGTTGGCAATGCCGAAAGAGATCAACGGATGCTGCCGGGAAAAAGGTTTATCGCGGCAAATCAGTATTTTTTGCGTGCCACATAGGTGGTATGCAGCAGCTCGTGCGCCTTATGGCAGCCGTATTTTTCAAAGAACTTGCCTTCGCCGTACAGCTCCTTGATGATCGGAGACTCATGCGACTTTCTCAGCACGCTTGCCTGATCCTGCGTGTACAGCGCATTGGCGCGCAGACCCTTGAGATCAACCGTGTCGCGTACGCTCTGGGGTTGAATGGGCTGACCGCCGCCGTTGATACAGCCGCCCGGGCATCCCATGATTTCGACAAACGTCCAATCACAGTCGCCGCTGGCAACTTTATCCATTACCTGCTTTGCAGCCTTGCCGCCGCTTGCGATTGCGATCTTGACGGGCTTGCCGTTGATTTCTACGGTTGCTTCCTTGACGCTGTCCATGCCGCGGCAGGCGGTGAAGTCTACCTCGGTGTTGTCCTTGCCGGTGAGCCAGTCATTCGCGGTACGGAGAGCAGCCTCCATTACGCCGCCGGTTGTGCCGAAAATGACGGCTGCGCCGGTGTCCTCGCCTAGAGGAGAATCAAACTCTTCCTCGGGCAGTGCCGTGAAGTTCAGGCCGGCACGCATAATCATACGGGACAGCTCGCGGGTGGTGATGGTGATGTCGTTATCCGGATAGCCTGCGCCGTCCATGTCGTCACGACCGATTTCAAATTTCTTTGCGGTACAGGGCATGACGGCAACGGTGACGATGTCCTTGGGGTCGATGCCTGCATTCTGCGCATAGTAAGATTTGATCATGGCGCCCGTCATCTGCATGGGGGACTTGCAGGAGGAAAGGTTGGGCAGCTGTTCGGGATAGTAGAACTCCGCAAACTTGACCCAGCCGGGCGAGCAGGAGGTGATCATCGGTAGCACGCCGCCGTTGGTGATACGCTCTACCAGCTCGTTCGCCTCTTCGACGATGGTGATATCGGCGCCGAAGTCCGTGTCAAAGACCTTGTCAAAGCCGAGGCGGCGCAGCGCGGCAACCATTTTACCCTCGACATTGGTTCCCACCGGCAGACCGAAGCACTCGCCGAGCGTTGCACGGATGGCGGGTGCGGTGTGCACCACAACGTGCTTGGTCGGATCGGCAAGTGCCTCCCAGACCTTGCCGGTGTCATCGCGCTCGGTCAGCGCACCGGTGGGGCATACTGCGGTACACTGACCACAGGAAATACAGGGGGTTTCTGCCAGCTTGACGTGGAAGTGGCACCCAATGGAGGTGTCCATGCCGCGGTCCTGCGCACCGATGACGCCGACATACTGCTCGCGGCAAGCTGCCACGCAGCGGCGGCAGAGAATACACTTGGAGTTGTCGCGCACCAGGTGCGGTGTGGAGGTGTCCGGCTCGGTTGCGGGCGTAAAGCCGTCGAAGGCGTCACTGTCTACGCCGTATTCCATGCACAGCTTCTGCAGCTCACAGTTTGTGGAGCGCACGCAGGAAAGGCACTTTTTGTTATGCGTCGACAGAATCAGCTCCAGCGTGGTCTTTCTCGCGCGCATAACCTTTTCGCTGTTGGTCTGAATCTCCATGCCTTCGTCTACGGGATAGACGCAGGCGGTGACCAAGCCGCGGGTGTGCGTTGCTTCCACAACGCAGATGCGGCAGGCGCCAATCTCATTGATTTTCTTCATATAGCACAGGGTGGGAATCTCCACACCTGCCGCCCGGGCAGCCTCCAGAATGGTTGAACCTTTTGGAACGCTGACCGGGATACCGTTGACTTTGCAATTAATCATTTCCATCTTCTGTATCCTCCTTATGCCTTCTCGATGGCGCCGAACTTACAGCCTTCCATACAAGCGCCGCACTTGATACACTTCGCAGTGTCGATCACATGGGGCTGCTTGACGGAACCGCTGATCGCACCGACCGGGCACTTGCGGGCACACAGTGTACAACCCTTACATTTGTCCTCGATGATTCGGTAATTCAGCAATGCCTTGCACACGCCCGCGGGACACTTCTTATCCCGGATGTGCGCGATGTACTCGTCACGGAAATAGCGCAGGGTTGCCAGCACGGGGTTGGGCGCAGTCTGACCCAGACCGCACAGAGAGTTGCTCTTGATGTAGTTGCACAGCTCTTCCAACTCGTCCAGATCTTTCATTTCGCCCTGGCCCTTGGTAATCTTGTCGAGCTTTTCTAACAGACGCCGTGTGCCGACGCGGCAGGGGGTACATTTGCCGCAGGATTCGTCCACGGTGAATTCCAGGAAGAATTTCGCCATGTCGACCATACAGGTGTCCTCATCCATGACGATCAGACCGCCGGAGCCCATCATGGAGCCGATGGCAATCAGGTTGTCATAGTCGATCGGAACGTCAAAGTGCTCTGCGGGGATACATCCGCCGGAGGGACCGCCCGTCTGCGCCGCTTTGAACTTCTTGCCGTTGGGCACGCCGCCGCCGATTTCCTCGACGACTTCGCGCAGGGTGGTACCCATGGGGATTTCCACCAGACCCGTATTGGTGATCTTGCCGCCCAGGGCGAACACCTTGGTACCCTTGGATTTTTCTGTACCCATGGATGCAAACCAGTCTGCACCCTTCAGGATGATCTGACAGATGTTTGCGTAGGTTTCTACATTATTGATAATTGTCGGCTGGCCGAACAGACCCTTGACTGCGGGGAACGGCGGACGGGGACGCGGTTCGCCGCGGTTGCCCTCGATGGAGGTCAGCAGCGCGGTCTCCTCGCCGCACACGAATGCGCCGGCGCCCAGACGCAGCTGGATGTCAAAGTTGAAGCCGGTACCGAAAATGTCTTTGCCGAGCAAGCCGTTTTCTCTTGCCTGCGCAATGGCTACCTGCAGACGGTGAACGGCGATGGGATATTCCGCACGCACATAGATGTAGCCCTCATCCGCGCCGATGGCGTAACCGGCAATTGCCATTGCCTCCAATACGGCGTGGGGGTCGCCCTCCAGAATGGAGCGGTCCATGAATGCGCCGGGGTCGCCCTCGTCGGCGTTACAAACAACGTATTTTTTGTCGGAGACGCTGTTCTTTGCAAACAGCCACTTGCGTCCGGTGGGGAAGCCGCCGCCGCCGCGTCCGCGCAGACCGGAATCCAGCACGGTTTGAATAACGTCGTCCGGCGTCATCTCTGTCAGCACCTTGCCCAGTGCCTGATAGCCGTCCATGGCGATGTATTCTTCGATGTTTTCCGGATTGATCACACCGCAGTTGCGCAGTGCGACACGCTTTTGCTTTTTATAGAAGTTGGTCTCGGAGAGAGAGGTAACCGCGTGATGGTCGCCGGTCTTTTCGTGATATTCCAGACGGGTGACCGGACGGCCCTTGAGCAGGTGCTCTTCCACGATTTCGGGGATGTCCTCCGGGGTTACCATGCTGTAGAAGGTGCCGTCGGGATAAACGATCATGACAGGACCCAGCGCACACAAACCGAAACAGCCGGTGACAACGATCTTGATTTCGTTTTCCAGCTGCTTGGCAGCCAGCTCTTTTTCCAGCGCTTCGCGCAGCGCGGCACTGCCGGAGGATGTACAACCGGTACCGCCGCAAATCAATACATGTGAACGAAACATTTGCACTTTCCTCCTTTATTTATTGCCGATGGTGTATTCGTCAACAATCTTGCCGCCCTTAAGGTGCTCGGCGACGACGCGCTTTGCCTTGTCGGCGGTCATTTTTACATAGGTGACTTTGTCCTTGCCGTCCTGGAAAATCTCCACAACAGGCTCATACTGACAGATGCCGATGCATCCGGTCTGGGAAACGGTAACCTTCTCAGCAAGGCCCTCCTTGCTGACCTCTTCCACAAACGCGGAGAGTACAGGGCGCGCGCCTGCTGCGATGCCGCAGGTGGCCATGCCGACAACCACGCGGATTGCGCCGGAACCCTCGCGGATGGATACCTTGTCCTTCATTTGCGCTTTGATCTTTGCCAAATCTTCCAATTTCATGGATTTGTTCCTCCAATTTGTTATTGTTGATACTGTTCTTGCAGATACGCCTGTATCCACGCGATCACCTCATAGCTGTCCAGGCTGATCTGCGAACCGAGAATCTGCCGCAGCTGCCGGGTGTCCAGCTCCGCTGTGCGCTCCGGCGTTTTGTGCCGGAACAGAAAATCCGTATTCGGATTTCCCTGAATCAGCGTGGTGAGTGTGGAGACGATGTCTCCCAGCGGGGTAAAGTCTATGTGCCGGGTGTGATAGGTCGCTTTCACCAAAGTACCGCTGTCGGGCTGCCCCTCCTGCTTTTGTCTGGATTGGATGGAGAAGGTTCCCCCGGTTTGCTCCGCTGTCAGCTTCAGCAGCGGGATCCCCAGACCGACCTTGCGCGTGGTGCGCGTGGTATAAAAGGGGTCTGTCACGTGTGCAAGCGTTTCCTCGCTCATGCCGCAGCCGTTGTCGATGATCTGCAGCACCATTTCTCCCGCCTCGTCCTCATCAATGAGAATCTGAATCAGAGAGGC
>DBGFNI010000134.1:0-4237 GCA_048527645.1 Eubacteriales bacterium
TATATATTTTTTTGTGCATATCTGATAAAATCGAAGTAAGAGGAGGCCCCGCTCGGTTTTCCAATGCAGCCGATCCGAAAATCAATCATCACAAACGAGGTGAAGAACATGTTGAAACAAACCCGCAAACAACGAATGACCAAAATCCTGGGATTATTGCTCTCTCTGTTGCTGCTTCTGCCGCTTGCGGTCTTTGCCGACGAACCGGTGGGGCGGCATTACGACGACGTCCCCGCGGACAGCTGGTTTCATGATGATATCCAATATGTCACCGCGTGCGGCATTATGAACGGGCGTGCGCCCGCGCTGTTTGTGCCGGATGCGCGAATCACCCAGGCGGAATTGGCGACGATTCTGTACCGAATTGCAGACTGTCCTGACACCGATACGGTGATGGGTCCCGATGTGCTGGATGCGCAGGCAGGCGCTTGGTATCGCGACGCGCTGCTGTGGGCAGGCGGGGAGAACATCATTGACACGCTGCAGGCGGTTGACGGCGTATATGCCGTTCCCCAGGCACAGCGCACGCGCCAGAGCGTGGTCACCGCCCTGTATCGCCTGAGCCGCTATGAGCGGATTCCGACCGAAAACAGCATCGACTCCTTTGACGGCTTTTCGGATGCCGCCAATCTCACACAGGAGGCAAAGGATGCATGGGCGTGGTGCATCGGCAATCAGATTATCCGCGGCTATGATGACGGCACGCTCAAGCCCCTGAACGCCGTCACGCGCAAGGAACTCGCCGCCATGATTTCGCGCTATATACAAAACGTGCAGCTTCCGGCGCAGAACAAGAGCCGGGAAATCGAGCTGGTCATCCGCAGCAAGACCGGCAACTTTACCGTCGGAAACGCGCAGGGGCAAACCCTGGAACACGATGCGCAGGCAGGATTTACCGGCGATATGCATCTGTGGCGTTACGGGATGTTGGTCACCGATCCCGTCACCTTTGAACTGAGCGTTACGGCGGATTCCTATTTCACCTACATCACCGATGACAAAGACTGCGACTTTTCCGTTGCCGATCACCGCGCGCAGAACAGCGCGGCAGCCTATCTGTCCGTGTGCGGCACGGGCATTGCGCGGGCGACCGTCGGGTGGGATGCGCAGCAAACGCCCTATTATGAGGCGTAGCTGTGCACAGACACGGAAAATGTGCGTGTTTGCGGCACGCTGCTGCACGCGCTGACCGACACGGACCTCGGATCGGATGTACATATCGCCGTGGACGGCGACGAAATCACCGTCAGCGGCAACAGCCGTGATTTCACCGTGTACGCGGGCAATATCAGCGAGACCTTCACCAAGGTGGAAGGACAAAGCGTAACCGTCGTGATCACGCGGTCCGACGCCGGCACGCTGATCACCGAAAAAGCAGGATGAAAGCGGCGCTTTGCAGTACGTCATCATACAGAACACAGGGGCGGTTCGTATCGAACCGCCCCTGTTCATAGATGATCGGAATCACGCAGCATTTCCGGCGCTGCGCCGACGACGCGGCACGCAGGTTTACCATATTTTGGGAACCGCAATGCTGCCTGCCGCCTTTTTTCTTTTGTCTTACAGGCGGCTTGCAAAATCCTTCATCGCCTGCGATATTTTGATCTGCTGCGGACATACCCGCTCGCAGCTGCCGCAGCCGATGCATGCGGACGGCAGCTTTTCCGGCGGGAAGGTGGAGAGCTTCATCGGCGCGATAAAGCCGCCGTCGGAGAAGCAGTGCTCGTTGTACAGATCCAGGATCGTGGGAATGTCCAGCTGCTGCGGGCAGTGCTCGGTGCAATAATGGCAGCCGGTGCACGGCAGCGTGTTGCCCAGCATATCCCGCGCGATTTGCAGCAGCGCCTCGCGCTCCGCATCGTTCAGGGGCTTATATTCAGAAAAGATTTCCACATTCTGCCGCAGCTGCTCCATGTTTGACATGCCGGACAGCGTCACGCCGACCCCGGGTAATGACTGAATAAAGCGGAACGCCCAGCCGACAACCGTCTCGTTGGGTCGCATTTGCCGCAGCTTCGCTTCGTTCTTATCGCTGACCCGCGCCAGCTTGCCGCCGCGCAGCGGCTCCATCACCCACACGGGAATCCCGTATTTTGCAAGCAGCTCCGTCTTTCGGCGCGCATCCTGAAATTCCCAGTCGACCCAGTTGATTTGCAGCTGACAGAAGGCCATTTCCTCACCGTAAGCCTCCAAAAACCGCTCGACCACATCATAAGCGCCGTGCGCGGAAAACGCAAGGTGACGGATTCTGCCCGCCTGCTTTTGCTTGATGAGATAATCAAAAATACCGTACTTGGGATCGAGATACGGGTCAATGTTCATCTCGCACACATTGTGAAACAGATAATAATCAAAGTATTCCACCTGACACTTTTCCAGCTGCTTCTCAAAGATCTCCTCGACCTTGTCGATGTTGTTCAGATCGTATCCGGGAAATTTGGAAGTCAGATAAAAGCTGTCACGGGGATATTGTTTGAGCAGCTCTCCCATCACAAGCTCCGACTGTCCGCCGTGATAACCCCACGCGGTATCGTAATAATTGATTCCGCTTTTCATAGCATAGTCCACCATTTCCGCGCTGGCGGCAAGATCAATTTCTCCTGTTTTTTCGTCAGTGGGCAGGCGCATCGCCCCCAGTCCCAATGCGGACAGCGATTCATTTCCGATTTTTTGATACAGCATAATTTTTCCTTTCCGCAGAATCATCTGCCTTGACAATCGTGAATAAATGTTGTATGATTAAGAAACGACCGAACGGTTGACCAATTCAACAAATAGGAGACAATTTTATGAACAAGCAACCCGTATCTGCCGGTAGCAGAGAACGCTTCGGTTCCCGCATGGGATTTGTCCTGGTTTCCGCCGGCTGTGCCATCGGTCTTGGCAACGTGTGGAAATTTCCGTATATCTGCGGACAGTATGGCGGCGCCGCCTTCATTCTGATTTATCTGCTCTTTCTGATTATTCTGGGTCTTCCGATTCTCACCTGTGAGTATGCGGTGGGACGCCGCAGTCAGCTGGGAATTGCCAGAGCCTTTGACGCCTTGCAGCCCGCCGGTTCGCGCTTTCATCTGATGAAGTGGCCGAGCCTGCTGGGCAACACCCTCTTGATGATGTTCTATCTGATGGTCAGCGGATGGATGCTCTATTACGCCTGGCACTACGCCGTGGGCGATATTTCCGCTTTAGGCAGCGAGCAGGTCGCGCCCTTCTTCGGCAATCTGCTCTCCCAGCCCGGCACGCTGACAATATGGATGCTCATTGCGCTGACCGTTTCCTGTCTGGTATGTATCATCGGGCTGAAAAACGGCGTGGAGCGCATTTCCAAAGTGATGATGCTGTTGCTGTTGGGGCTGATGATTGTACTCGCAGCGCACTCTCTTCTGCTGGATAACGCCGTGGAGGGCATCCGGTTTTATCTGGTTCCCGACTTTCAGAAAACCATGGAAAACGGCGTCGGAAACGCCATTTTCGCCGCCATGTCGCAGGCGTTTTTCACCCTCAGCCTCGGCATCGGCTCCATGGAGATTTTCGGCAGCTATCTTGACCGCAAAAACACCCTGCTCAAGGAATCCGCAACCGTCGTCGCACTGGATACCTTTGTGGCGCTGACGGCAGGATTTATCGTGATTCCGGCGTGCCTGTCCTACGGCGTCAATCCGGGCGCAGGACCCGGTCTGCTGTTTATCACGCTGCCCAATGTGTTCAATCAGATGGCAGGCGGAAGAATTCTGGGATTTGCATTTTTTGTTTTCATGTCCTTTGCCGCGCTGTCCACTGCCATCGCCGTGATTGAAAACATATTGGTGTTCTTCATGGATAAATACGGCTGGAGCCGCAAAAAAGCTACCGTCTGCGTCTTTCTCGGCTTGCTGGTGCTGTCCATGCCGGCGATTCTCGGCTTCAACGTGCTCAACCACATCCAGCCGTTCAACGGAACCGATTCCGGTCTGATGGATTTGGAAGACTTCCTGGTCTCGCAGAATCTGCTTCCGCTCGGCTCGCTGCTGTATGTCCTGTTCTGCACCCGCAAAAACGGTCTGGGCTGGGATCAGTACGCCCAAGAGGTCAACACCGGCGCCGGCATCCGACTGCCGCAGTGGATGCGCTTTTACATGTCCTACATTCTGCCGCTGATTATCCTGGGCATTTATGTATACGGCTATTACAGCTTTTTGTGGGATCCGCAGAAAAACCTTGCCATCGGCGAAAAAATCGCATGGATAGGATTTGCCGC
>DBGFNI010000135.1:0-4316 GCA_048527645.1 Eubacteriales bacterium
CAAATGGAAAAGAACGGCGTTTCGGTGAAAAAAGCAGCGGATTTTGTCGGCAATTTTCACAGCGTGCTGTTTTGTCCGGAGCATTTGATGCTGGTGCAGGGAGCGCCGCTTCAGAGAAGAGCGTTTTTAGACAGCGCAATCTGTCAGCTCAAGCCCTCATATGTCAATTCGCTGACAGCTTATCATCGGATTTTCAAGCAGAGAAACGCGCTGTTAAAAGAAGAATATCCGATGAAAAACAAAGGGCTGATCGAGGTGTTGACCATGCAAATGGCATCCGTCAACACGCACATTGTGGTGACACGGCAGCATTATGTCGAACAGCTGCAAAGGCATTTGCAGGTGTTTGTGCGGGACATGACACAGGAAAAAGAGAAGGCACAGATTGTCTATCGCAGCGACGTGCTGAAAACCGGCGAAAACGCCTATGAAATGTCGGAGGACAAAGAAAAACTTAGCGAACGCTTTTATCAGCATGCGATGGAGACGCTGCAAAGAGATGTTGCGGCGAAAACCACGTTGGTCGGATGTCACAAAGACGATCTTGGCATTTATCTCAACAGCAGAGACGCGAAAAAATACACCAGTCAGGGACAGGACAGAAGCCTTGCGCTTGCGCTGAAATTGGGAGAGGGTGAAATGTGCCGCGCCGCCACGGGAGAATATCCTGTATTTCTCTTTGACGATGTTCTGAGTGAGCTGGACCGCAAAAGGCAGAACTATCTGATGGAGCACCTGAAAGAAAGACAGGTCATTATGACTTGCTGCAACGAGGATTGGTTTCAAAACAGTGAAGTCAATATGATTTATGTCGAAAACGGAACGTATCGGGAAGAAATCTGAACGGTGCGGAAAAAGGATTGATAGAAAAATAATAAACGGAGCGGATAACAGAATGTTCCTACACGCGGGAAACAACAAAAACATCAGAAAAAAAGAGATCATCGGCATTTTTGATATGGACAGCGCAACGGTATCCCCTGTTACCAGAAAATTTTTAACAAGGATGGAAAAAAAGGGAAATACCCAAAACGTTTCGTGGGAGTTGCCGAAATCCTTTATTTTATGCGGAACGGGAGATCACGCAAAGGTTTATATTTCTCCGATCGCGCCGCAGACACTGGTACAGCGCGCGGAGGAAAAAAGATAAAAAGAATCGGTTTTCAGAAAGACACACAACGGTAAGAAAGGAAAAAATGCAGATCATGGCAGAAAGTACGGAAATCAAAATCGAAAACAACGGCACGGTATATGATGAAAATCAGATTCAGGTGCTGGAAGGACTGGAGGCTGTGCGAAAGCGTCCCGGTATGTATATCGGAACGACATCTGAACAGGGACTGCACCATCTTGTGTATGAGATCGTGGACAATTCCATCGACGAGGCAATGGCAGGTGCGTGCGATACCATCACAGTCGAGCTGCTGCAGGACGGATCTGTTTCCATTCAGGATAACGGACGGGGTGTGCCCGGTGCGATTCATCATAAAATGGGGATACCGACGCTGGAAGTAGTGTTCACCATTTTGCACGCCGGCGGTAAGTTCGGCGGAGAAGGATATAAAATTTCCGGCGGTCTGCACGGCGTCGGCGCCTCGGTGGTAAACGCGCTGTCCGAATGGATGGAGGTGCGCAACTGCAATGAGGGAAAAGCCTATACCGAGCGCTTTGTCCGAGGAAAGGTAGACCGCGCTTTTGCCTGTGAGGGAGATTGCGGCAATGAACACGGCTTGTATGTGCGCTTTATGCCCGATGCGCAGATTTTTGAAACGGTCAAGTTCAATTTTGATGTGTTGCTGAAAAGAATGCGCGAGCAGGCATTTTTGAATGCCGGCGTGCGGATTGTGCTGCGCGATCTGCGGGGAGATGAAGAAGATCACAAGGAAGAGGATCTGTGCTATGAGGGAGGACTAAAATCCTTTGTAGAATATCTGAACGGCTCAAAGGAAAAGGTGCACGACGACGTCATTTATGTCCGCGGCAACAAAGGAGACATGACGGCGGAAATCGCGATTCAGTACAACACGGATCTGCATCAGAATATCCAGTCCTTTGCCAACAATATGAGCACAGTGGACGGCGGCACGCATGTGGACGGCTTCAAAAACGCACTGCGTACATCCATGAACAATTATGCGAAAAAAATGGGAATTCTCAAGGGGGACGATTCTCTGAAAGGTGACGATACGCTGGAGGGCATCTGCGCCGTGATCAGCGTCAAGCTGCCGGATGCGCAGTTTGAAAGCCAGACAAAGGCAAAGCTCGGCAACAGCGAGGTCAGAACCTTTGTCAACAGCATCGTCAGAGAAAAGCTCGAAGAATACATGGAGGAAAACCCGGCGGTAACAAAGATTATTCTGGAAAAAGCGCTGCTGGCCTCACGGGCGCGCGAGGCAGCGCAGAAGGCGCGGGAGCAAACCAGAAAAAGCGTTTTGGATAAGGGCTCAACCCTGCCGGGCAAGCTTGCCGACTGTCACGAAAAGGACAGAGATCTCACGGAGATCTATCTGGTCGAGGGAGACAGTGCAGGAGGCAGTGCGAAGGACGGACGAGATTCCCGCTATCAGGCGATTTTGCCGCTGCGCGGTAAGGTGCTCAATGTGGAGAAGGTTCGGTTGGATAAGGTATACGGCAATGCGTCGCTGGTGCCGATTATTCAGGCGCTGGGATGCGGGATCGGAGAAGAATTTGATATCAACAAGCTGCGCTACGGCAAGGTAATTATCATGGCGGATGCGGATGTCGACGGTTCCCATATCCGAATTCTGATTCTGACCTTCTTCTTCCGCCACATGCGTCAGCTGATTGACGACGGTCATGTGTATTTGGCGCAGCCACCGCTGTACAAGGTGTTCAAGGGCAAGCAGGAGCGGTACGCTTTTTCAGACGAGGAAAGAGATGAGAAACTCGCGGAGCTCGGTGCGAATGCCGAAGCCGAGCGGTATAAAGGCTTGGGTGAGATGGACGCCGTGCAGCTGTGGGAGACGACGATGGATCCCGAGCGGCGGACACTACTGAAGGTGACGGTGGACGACGCGCGCGAATGCGACGAGATTTTCTCCACGCTGATGGGAGATCGCGTGGAGCCGCGCAGACAGTTTATCGAGCAAAATGCAAAATATGCGGAAAATCTTGATATTTAAGGACAAGTTATGAAAATCATCACTGTGACGTTAAACCCCTCCTTGGATAAAACGCTGTATTTTGACGATCATTTTGTCGCGGGAGCGTTAAACCGCGCCAAGCAGACGGTTTTGCACGCGGGCGGAAAGGGCATCAATGTGGCGCGGATGTATCGCCTGCTGGGAATCCGTGCGACCGCCTTCGGCTTTATGGGCGGAGACGGGGGAAACATTCTCGCCAGAAAAATGCTGGAAGAGAATATCCAGTGCCATTTTGTCAAAACAGAGGCGCCCACCCGCTATTGCTACAAAATGATTGATCAGTTCGGAAGCTGCACCGAGGCGAATGAGGCGGGCGGACCGATTGCGGAGGAAGAACTGCGCCGGATGATCAGCTCCATCGACCGCTGCATTTTGCAGGTGGAGGAGGAGCAGAAAGAAGAGCAGGGGCATGAAAAATCGGAAAAAAAGCAGATGACCTATCTGTTTTTGTGCGGCAGCATTCCCCCCGGCATCAAAAAAGGCATTTACGCTGCCATGGTGAAAAAATACAGCCGGGAGGATATCCGGGTCATCGTGGACGCGCAGGGAGACGGCATTAAACTGGCGCTGGATGAGCGTCCGTGGCTGATCAAGCCCAATCGGGAGGAACTGGAAGAACTGGTCGGCAGACCCGTGCACACCGTGCAGGAGGCGGCACAGATGAGCCGCGTCATTCAAAATGCCTACCACACCAATGTGCTGTGCACGCTGGGAGAGCTGGGCGCGGTTTATACCGATCATATCTGCTCGGTTCACGTCACGGCGCCGAAGGTAGAAATGAAGGGCTTTACGGGAGCGGGAGACACCTTTTTATCCTGCTTTGTATATGCGTTTGACAAGAGTCAGGGAGACGTTTCCACCGCGCTGCGTTTTGCAGCTGCCGCTGCCGCGGCAAAAATTGAAATGGTGGGAACCGCTCTGCCCGGAAAAGACCGCATCACCAAATATCTGGCAATGCCGCAGATCAAGCAAATTGCCGGATCGGTCAATCTTTCCGGCATGAACGTCACATCAGACGGACAGCCGCTGAAGGACTGATAACAAGAATACCGCAGTGTAATCATCGCCGTGAATCAAACAACGCAGGATGATTCAAATACAGAAAGGAATCACCATAATAATGGAGCACAACGAAAACGATATTTCTTTTGA
>DBGFNI010000136.1:0-20836 GCA_048527645.1 Eubacteriales bacterium
TACAATCTTCACGCCGGCGCCGATCAGCATAGAAATGATCGGCAGTTTTTCGTGCCCGGTGGCTTGCAGCGCCGCGTTTGTCACCGACAATATCGCAACGAAAAAGACAGACAAAGAGAGAACCGACAGCAGCGGTGCACCGGTTTGCGCCATGGCAGGACGATACAGCAGCGCAAGAACCGGATAAGACAGGACGCACAGTCCGAGTGTTGCGGGCATTGCCAGCAGCGTCACATTCTGAAAGGTTCGGTTCAAGATGGCGCGCAGTTTTTCTTTATCGCCTGCAGCGCGCGCTGCCGAAAGCGCCGGCACCACCGCCGTACACATGGGATAAATCAGCGCCAGCGGCAAATTATACATCGGAACCGCCAAAGAGGTGTAGTTGCCGTATTGCCGCAGTGCCAACTCATGGCTGACACCAGCGGCGCCCGTCAGCCGGTTGATAATCAAAACTGAATCAATCAAATCGGTCAGACTCATCACCGAGGCACATAGCGTGATCGGCAGCGCGATTTTCGCAAGACCCTGTGCAATGGTTCGATATCGGTCTCGCCGTTCTCGACTGCGCGCCGCCGGCTGCAAGGCGGGACGCAAATGCGCTTTTTTTCCGATCAGATACAGCATGGACAGAGCCGTGCCCACCGTCGAGCCGCCGATTGCCCACGCCGCAACCGCGTACAGCGGCAGCTGCCTGACACGGAGTGCGTATAGGGCAAATAGCATACCGAGTCCGAGCTTGCACCCAGCTTCGATCACCTGAGAAACCGCGGTGGGCATCAACTCTTCAAAGCCCTGAAAGTAGCCACGAAGTGCCGAAGAAACGCAGATAAAGAAAAGCGAGGGCGCAATGAACAGCATACAGCCCTTTGCATCCGGCGCACCTTGCAAATCGGCAAACGCGCCGGAAAACAGCATCATCACAGCACAGCCGACCGCGCCGATCACCGTTAGAGAAAACGTGGCGACACGGTCTGTCGCCGCCAACTGGCGCGCCTGCCGCATGGCGCGGCAGCGCGCAATCAGTATCGAAACGGCAACAGGAAGCCCGGCGGTTGATATCATATAAAACCATTTGAAAATATTATAAGCGAGGTTGTAGTACGCCATTCCCTCCTCGCCCACCAGATTGGTCAGCGGAATTTTGAACAGCATCCCCAGAATTTTCACGAGCAGATTGGAGCAGGTCAAGGCAGCAACGCCCTGTGCAAAACGATTGGTACGCTTTGCACAGGGCGTTGCTTTTTCTTTTACGCAAGCACAGTTTTGCAAGGAGAGCGCTCCTGTAAGTTTATTCTCCGATAAACTCCCGGAACATGGAATCCCGCGGCACAAACGACATCTCCATCCGCGGCAGAGCGCTGATTTTTTCCAGCAGGCGCCGTGCCAATGCGCCCGGCGTCCCGTCCAAAATTGCCGCATTGGATAATTCCTGTTCCAATAAAGGCTTTATCACAAATAATTCATATGCAAAAGACGAGGAAATATGAATATCGAGCGCATCGGTATACGGAAAAATATTCTTGTCTTCATTTTTTCGCACACTCTCCCACAGCGCAAGCGTCTGTTCGGCCTTGACCCCGCGAAACTTTGCATCGCGGACAATCCGCCGCATCAGCCGGAGCTCCTCTGCGCAGAACAGCACGCCGTTGACCCGGATGCTTCCCGGAGAAATGAATATGCCGCAGGCGTTGCACCGCGGGATCAGCGCGGTGATCTGTGGATAAATGGCCTGAATTCCCTCAAAGAGAAAAATATCACCCTTTTCCGGCTCCACATCCTGATACCCGACCCGCTTGCCGCTCAAAAAATCGTATACCGGCAGGGAGAGCTTTTGCAGAGTGAGAATCCGCTCCAGCGTCTGCCCGAGCGCTGTAAAATCAATCGACTGCACCGACTCATAGTCGACATCTGTGTTGCCGGCTCGCGCCGTGAGCAGAGAACGATCCAGATAATAGTTGTCAATAGAAACGGCGTGCACACGGTGCCCCAACCGCAGCAAACGCTCGCACAGCATGGAGGCAGTGGTGGTTTTTCCCGAACAGGTCGGGCCGGACAGCCAAATCACGCGCAGTGCCTGCTGCGCCGCCAATTGCTGTGCCGTCCGCTCCAAATGCGCGGCAAAGCACTGCTCCGATTGCTCAGCCAACTGCGTTTTTTGCGCTTTTGTAAGCGACGACGAGACTGTCAGCGAAATCTCCGCTTGCCGCCCTTTCTGTGCGCCGTCTCGAAAACTGTCCAAATTGTGCTTCAAAATGATCCTCCCGTTTGCATACGGTCAGGGCAAATCTGCTTCAAAAAATGCGTGAATCTGCTTCACCGCTTCTTCATCCACGGTGCTTTTTCTGCCCGCGTCCAGATATTCATATGGATATTTCTGTGAAAAAATGCGTTCGATCCGCTTTCGGTCACGGCTGACCAATTTGGTCACCGCGCCGGCGCCGCAGGCAAAAACGCTGTGTAATTCTTCCATCATCAGGATATTATACAGTCCCTGCGCGCCATCCTTGGAAAAGCCGACATTTTCAAAATTGCCGACCGTGTTTTTCTGCCGGTAGATATAATACGGCACATATCCGTTATTTTTCGCGCAAAGATGCGCATAGTCGATCGCCTTTCCGGTTTCACCGCCGGAACGGGAATACACCTGCTCGCCCGCCTTGAGGATATCCGCCGCCTTTTTCACGCAGAACGTGTGCACCGTGAGATTATCCGGCGCCAGCTCCATGATGCGGTCGACTGATTTGGAAAAGCTTACAAAGCTCTCCCCCGGCAGTCCGGCGATCAGATCGGTGTTAATATGAGGAATCCCGGAGCATACCGCCATATCATACGCGCGGTAAAACTCCGCAACCGTGTGGCGCCGCCCGATTTGCTGCAGCACCTCGTCGTTGAGCGTCTGCGGGTTGATGCTGACGCGGTTGACACCCAGTTCTTTGGCCACTCGGAACTTTTCCGGTGTGATGGTGTCCGGTCTGCCCGCCTCCAAAGAAAATTCCAGCAACGTATCCGGGTCAATATGCTCGGCGATTTTGGTCAGCAGAAGCCGCAGCTGCTCCGCTGTAAGCGTTGTCGGCGTGCCTCCGCCGATATACACGGTTAAAACACGCAGCCCCAGGGAACGGATGATCGCAAACATCCGGTCAATATCTTCACACAGACGGGTCAGATACGCCGGGATCAGGTCGAGCAGCTTTTTGGAGGTGAACGAAACAAACGAGCAGTAACTGCACCGGCTCGGGCAAAACGGAATAGAAATATACACCGAGCAGGTGTCCGGCGGGAGTTTTTTGATCAGCTGCTGCTCCCGATAGGCGATTTCCGTGGCAAGCGCCGCTTTTTTCGGATACACAAACAATTCGTTGCGCAAAACGCGCTTCACCTCGGTGCGGTTCATCCCGCGCTCCAACATGTCCAACGCATATTTCCCCGGGCGAATCCCGGTCAGGATTCCCCACTGCGGTGTGTAATGAAGCAACTTTTTCCCCGCTGCAAAAAATGCCTTCCCTACTGCTATTTTTGTCACATGTCCCTCAGAATATCCGTTGCTCCCCAGCGGCTCGGTGTATTCCTCCGTGACGCATTCCCCGCCGTCGCACAGCATCACGCGGGCATAGATTCCCTGCTGCTCTTTTCGCGTCAGAACATGCACAGAAGGCTCCGCAGAATCGGCGTCCTGCCGCGCGGAAAACTTTGCCCCGGGATAAAACACTAGGCAAAGCGTCTGTACATAGTACGAAGAAATGTCACCGTCAATTGAAATTCTCATATGTCTCTGTCCGATCTCATTGTGTTATTTTTTCAAAAGCTCGCTTTCCATCACGATTGTCACCGGGCCGTCATTGGTCAGCGAAATCTGCATATCCGCGCCGAATTCGCCGGTTTCCACCCGTGGCACGCGCTCCCGCAGATACGCCACAAACGACTCATACAGCGGCACGGCCGTCTCGGGTCTCGCCGCATTCAGATAATCCGGGCGGTTGCCGTGCACATAGTTGGCGTAAAGCGTAAATTGGGACACCACCAAAATCTCACCGTTGACATCGGTTATGGAGCGGTTCATTCGCCCCTCCTCGTCCGGAAAAATACGCAGCTTGACGATTTTTTGCGCCAGCGCGGCGGCGTCTGCCTCTGTGTCCTGTGTGCCCACGCCGAGCAAAATCATATAGCCCCTGCCGCAAGCGCCGATCGTCTCTCCCTCGACGCATACCTGCGCCTGTGTCACCAGTTGAATCACTGCTTTCATAAAATCTCTGTTTCCTTTATCTGTTTTGCGGGTCTTCCGCGCCTTATCCGCGCGAAACCTCAATCACGTTTTCCACACTGCGCAGTCGGGACATCATGGAGTGCAGATGCTCGACATTTTTGCAGGTCACGGTGAGATAAATAGCCATCACGTCATTGGGACGGGACTGCGTGGCGATTTGCGTTGCGGACACGCGCATTTCCGCAAGCACATTCATCAGCCCCGCCATCACGCCGATCTCATTGTGGGCAAGAACATGCAGCGTGCCTTCGAATACACCGTTCACACTCGTCTGTGCGCCCTGCGTCCAGTGCGCCTCCTTCAGCCGCTCGCCATCCTTCTCGAACATGCCAGACAAATTGGGGCAGTCCCGCTTGTGGATGGAAATGCCGAATCCCTTGGTGACAAAGCCGATAATGTCGTCGCCCGGCAGAGGATTGCAGCATTTTGCAAATTTCACCTGGCAGCCCTCCACCCCGTCCACAATCACAGCGGAAGAACGGGAAATGCGGCGCGGTGCGGCAAGGGTCGGCAGTGTCGGCAGCGCTTCCTGCTTTTCCGTCTCCGTGATGCGCCGGCTGTTCAATTTTTCAATTTCCTCTTTCAGACGGATCGTCAGCTTGGAGGTGGGCAGGCCGCCGTACCCGATCGTGTTATAGAGATCCTCCGCTTCGTGAAAGCCCGCGCGCTGCGCAACAGCGGTGATGATCTCCTCCCGCTCCCGCTCCGTCAGGTGCTTGTCCAGACGCTTGAGTTCCTTCTCCATCTCACTGCGCCCGACAATGATATTGTCGGCACGTTTTTCTTTTTTGAACCACTGACGGATTTTGTTGCGCGCTTCGCTGGTGCGGACAATCTTCAGCCAGTCACGGCTCGGTCCGCGGGAGGCCTGAGAGGTGATGACCTCGACAATTTCACCAGTTTGCAGCACGCGGTCGATGGGCACAATCATACCGTTGACCTTGGCGCCCACCATTTTGTGACCGACCGCCGAATGAATTGCGTAGGCAAAGTCGATGCATGTCGCGCCCTGCGGCAGGGAGATGACGTCCCCCTTCGGCGTGAAAACGAAGGTCTCGTCATGAAAAATATCAATTTTCAGCGCGTTGACAAACTCATCGGGATCGTCGGTCTCGTTTTCCGTTTCCAGCAGCTGTGCAATCCATTCTAGTTTCTGATCCAGATCCTTTCCGCCGCTATCGCCGGATTTGTATTTCCAGTGTGCGGCGACGCCGTATTCCGCCACATGATCCATCTCCCGCGTGCGGATCTGCACCTCAAAGGGCACGCCGTCTCGCCCCAGAACCGTCGTGTGCAGCGAGCGGTACAAATTGGGCTTCGGTGTGGAGATATAGTCCTTAAAGCGGCCCGGCATCGAATGAAACATATCATGGATGATCCCCAGCGCGGTATAGCACTCCAGCTCCGTCTCCACAATGATGCGCAATGCGTAAAAATCGTATATTTCATCAAAGCTCTTGTTTTGATTATACATCTTGCGGTAGATGGAATAAACGCTCTTGACCCGGCCTTTGAGCTTGAAGTGAATCTGATACTCCGTCAGCTTTTTGCTGATTTCCTCCTGCGTGCGCTCGATGAAATCCTTGTTCTGCCCGTACTTTTTTTCTATATCCGCGCTGACCTCGTCAAAGCCGATCGGATCCAGATAAGACAGAGCAAGATTTTCCAGCTCATGCTTAATCCGCTGCATACCGAGCCGGTGTGCCAACGGCGCATATACATTCATCGTTTCCAATGCGGTCAGACGCTGTTTGGGCTCCGGCTTTGCCGAGAGCGTGCGCATGTTGTGCAGCCGGTCGCAAAGCTTGATCAGAATCACGCGGACGTCCTTTGACATGGCGAGCAGCATCTTGCGCAAGTTCTCCATGCTTTCCTCTTCCTTGTCCGCAAAAGGAATGTGAACCAGCTTGGTCAGCCCGTCAACAAGATCCCCCACTGTCGGGCCGAACCGGCGGCGCAGAATTTCGATATTCGTTTTATCCGGGCAGTCCTCCAGCGTGTCGTGCAGCAGCGCCGCGCAGACAGAATCCGTGTCAAGCTCCAAGCCGACAACAATCTCCGCCACCGCGGCGGGATGGGAGATATACGGTTCTCCGCTCGCACGGAACTGCCCTTCATGCAGTTCCTTTGCGTAGGTATAAGCGCTGCTGATCCGCTCTAAATCATAATTCTTTTTGGTGCGGAGAATCGCCGCCTTCAGCTGTTCAAAGATTTCATCCATATGTCTCATCCTTCCCCGGGGTTTCTTCGGATATGTATTTTGCGCGCAGTGCGCAAAGCGTCGGACTCTTCTCCAAATCCACCTTGTCCGTCGCGTGCAGCAGCGCGATACACAGCGCTCCCTTTTGCGCAGAGCAGGTGATCAGCCTCATCTCTGCCAATATGTCCAGTGCTAGCAGCAGACGGTACAGCGGCATGCGTAATTTCAGAGAAAGCGCCGTGTCCGTCACATGCGTCTCACGCTCGCCGCACCTGTCACGCAGACAGCGGTACAAATCGGCAAAATCCTGACGATCCGGCAGCATATCAGCGCATTCAACCGCCTCCCCGCGGCATATCCTGCCGTAGATCTCGCGCTGCTGTTCCAGCTCCTGATACACCTCCTCGGAAAAATCCATATCCGTGATCAGCATCTGCACGCTGGTACGGTTCATAAACTCGTTGATGTCGATCTGATATACCACATCAACGCGGTCTCCCGTACGGTACGGCAGCGTCTCGGGTGCGGTGCCGAAATACATCGCGGTGATGCGCCAATCCCCCCGGCACAGTGTCAGTCTCGTGTGCCGCCCGCCACCCACGGGCGTGATGTCCCGAAGCAGCAGATCTTTTGTCAAAAACAGGGGAACCGGGTTCTCGCACCCGAAGGGCTCCAGCAATGCGAACTCCTGCGCCAGCGCCAAAACCAAATCAGCCGGAGAAAGCGTATCGTCAATTGCAATCTGCCGCTGTGGCATGCTGTCGCCCAGCTGTTTTTTTGCGGCAGCGCGCAATGCCTGCCGAAAGGCGGCCATATTCTCCCGGCGCACGGAAAAACCCGCCGCCATATCGTGTCCGCCGTGATGCTCCAAAACAGCGTCGCAGTCATCCAGTGCCTGCGCCAGCCGAAAGCCCTCCACGCTGCGCGCGGAGCCGCGACCAACGCCGTCTGCCCCCTCAAAGGTGATCAGTGCACACGGTCTGCCGAATTGCTGCGTGATTTTTCCCGCTGCAATGCCGATCACACCGCTGTGCCAGTTGTCCCCTGCGGCAATGAGCACCTGCTGTGCCGCCGGATCAGACTGCCCCATGATCTTTTCATATGCTTCCCGCACCACACCGTCCTCAACCCGCTGTCGCTCGGTATTATATTCGCAGAGCGCGCAGGCGTAGGGCTGCGCTTCTTCTTCGCTCTTGGACAGCAGCAGGCGCAGCGCACTCTCCGCACAGCCCATTCTGCCCGCCGCATTGATGCGCGGCGCAATCGTAAAGCTGACCAGTGACGCGCTGAATTTCCGTTTTTCGCTGTTATGCTCCGTATACGCGCCCGCCTGACGGAGCAACGCCGTCACGCCGGGATGCGCGTCACAGCCGATCAGCCCCAGTCCCAGACTTGCAATCAGCCGGTTTTCATCCAGCAGCGGCACCATGTCCGCGATCGTGCCGATGGCACACACTGCGCCATAGGTGCGGCACAGCTGTGCAACCGCGCTCTTCTGTGCCTGCTCACCGGGATTGCGCAGCATTTCGCAGGCGCACATCAGTTTGAACGCAACGCCGACGCCCGCAAGCCCGGCAAAGGGGTAAGCACTGTCCGGACGCTTGGGATTGACCACCGCGCAGCATTGCGGAAGGCTTTTTGGGCAGGCGTGGTGATCGGTCACAATCAGATCGACCCCAAGTGTGCGCGCCAGTTCAGCCTCCTCCAACGCCGTGACGCCCGTATCCACCGTGACAACCAGCCGCGTCCCGCTTGCTGCGAGCTGACGAAGCGCATCCGCATGCAGCCCGTAGCCCTCTGCGGCACGGTCGGGAATGTAATACTCCGCCACCGCACCGATCGCATTCAGATAGTCGTACAGGATGCAAACCGCGCTGACCCCGTCCGCGTCATAGTCGCCGTATACGGCAATGCGTTCCCCCGTGCGAACGGCAGAGAGCAGACGCTCTGCCGCCTCCTTCATATCAGGGAGCGCAAAGGGGTCGTGAAAGTGGTCGCTGCTTTTTTCCAAAAACGCCCGCGCATGCGCAGTGTCCGTGATGCCGCGATTGATCAGAAGACGCGCCGTGACGGGGAAGATATCCAGCTCGCGGGCAAGATCAATGATATTCTGTTTTTCGCACTCGTGTAAAATCCAATTTTCTCTTGCCAAAGCCAAATTCCTCTAACTGTATTGTTTCAATTTATCGCCTTTTCGCCTCACGCCGAAAGCTATGCGACGATCTGATAACGAATATATGTTTTACAGATACGGTCGCAAACGCGAACCGCCGCTAAAAAAGCAACAGTCAAAACCGCAAAAAATACTGCGTAAGCCGCCGCCGACGGCATGTGCCCCTGCACTGCGATCAGCGCAGCCAAAGACAAAATCGCCGGTAGCAAATAGATCACCGCACAAATTGCAATCACCTTTCCGCTGCGTGTCACAATCACCGCCTGCTCTCCCACCTGCTTGCCGATGGGGTCGGACAGCGTCAGGCGAATCGGCGGCGTTTTCACCAAAGACGCGGTGCAACTCACCCCGTCGCATTGCGCGTGACAGCCCTCACAGGCGCTGCTGCGCGTAATCTGCAACGTCACTGTGCCCTTCTCCCGATCAACGGCAATCACCGTTGCTGTTTGTTTCATCCCGGTTTCATCCTTCTTTCTCTTATTGCGCCTCACAGGGCGAAAAACGCGCCGCCAAAGCCGTTGCGCAGTGGATGCCGTCAATCGCCGCGGAGGTAATGCCCCCCGCATAGCCGGCCCCCTCCCCCGCGGGGTAGACACGGTCGCATGCTACGGCGGTATAAGTGTCCGCTCGTAGAATCCGAACAGGCGCGGAGGTGCGTGTTTCCACCCCCGTCAAAAGCGCGTCCGGCGCAGAAAAGGCGTGAATTTTTCTCTCAAACTGCCGGATGCCCATATCGAGCATCTCCGTGACAAAGGGCGGCAGCAGCTCGTGAAGAGGGGCAAGCCGCACAAAGCCGTTCATATAGGTCGGCTGCACACGTGAGGGGGAGCAGAGCACCTCACGGCTCAAAAAATCGCCCACCGTCTGCACGGGCGCGGCGTAAGTTTTGCCGCCCGCGGCAAACGCCTGCTGTTCCAAACGCCGCTGGAGGGCGATTGCCCCGGCGAACGTCCCGCCGTAGTCCTCCGGTAAAACAGAAACCGCCAGCGCCGCATTGGCATTTTTGCCGCTGCGCGCCGCATTGCTCATCCCATTGACAACCACGCCGCCCGTTTCGCTTGCGGCTGCAACAACCTCGCCGCCGGGGCACATGCAAAAGGAATATACGCCGCGCTGCGCACAGCGGTGTGAAAGATGATATTCGGCGCGCGGCAGACGCGGATCCATCGCATGCTCGCCGTACATCGCCTGCTCAATGTCCGACTGCAAATGCTCGATCCGAACGCCGACGGAAAAAGGCTTGGGCAGCATATCATAACCCTGCTCTGCCAGCATCTGATAGGTGTCGCGCGCACTGTGCCCCACCGCGAGAATCACTGCACCCGCGGGGATCTCTCCGTGTGTTGTCTGCAGTGCCACGCCGTCCGGCATGGGACGGATCCCGGTCAGCTTGCAGCGAAAATGAAAGGTCGCTCCCAAACTTTGCAGCAAATCGCGTGCGGATGCGACCACCCGCAGCAGCACATCCGTTCCGATGTGGGGGCGCGCACAGGTCAAAATCTCCTCGCCGGCGCCGAGGGCAGCGAATGTCTGCAAGACGTAGTGCGTCAGTCCGTCGTTGATTCTGGTCACCAGTTTTCCGTCAGAAAAGGTACCGGCTCCGCCGGCACCGAACTGAATATTGCTTTCTGTGTCCAGCTCACGGGTACTCAAAAAACGGCGCACCGCCGCCGCGCGCTGCTCAACATCGTCTCCCCGCTCCAAAACAATCGGCCGGTATCCCGCCTTTGCAAGCACAAGTGCGGCAAACATCCCGCAGGGACCGAAGCCGACAATCACCGGACGGTATTTCAGCCTCTCGCTCCCCCGCTCGATTTGCGGCTGAGAAAGGGCAAGCAGATTAATATCCGGGCATTTGCGCAGCGCATCCGTCAAGCCGTTGCCCGCGCCGCACTCCGCGGTGATGCAAACAGAATATACGAACAGAATCCTGTCCTTTTTCCGCGCGTCAACGCTCCGGCGGAACACCGAAGCGTTGCAAATTTCTCCCAGCCGCCCCAAAGAATGCATCCACAGTTTTTTCGCCTTTTCCAGAGCCGAATGCTCCGGCTCTGTATACGGGCAGCTGATATTTTTAACAAGGAATGAATAGCGCATTTTCTCAGTTCACCTGAATGGTCACCTGATACGGTCCGCCCGTGACAAAGGCGGCGGCAGAATCACCGCCCCGCAGCGTCACCACCGCGTTGACCTTTTGACCGTTGACGGGACTGTCCACATTGCTCATATCCACCACTGCGGTCAAATCCGTGTTTTTCAGATCTGCAAGGCGTGCCTGAGACGAGCCCCGCACCGTAATCTGCAGCGACTGGACGGCAGGAGAAACGCCCTCCGGCGCGTTTTTCAGCGTAATATTTTCTTCACTCAGCACCAAGCTTGTGGTATAGCTGTTCTTGAGCGAGAGCGAAACCTGTATCTTTTCCGGAGCCTGCGAAAGCTCCACCCCCTCCGGCAGCTGCAGCACAGAGGGCGAAAGGCTGCGCGCCTGCGTGAGGTTGCCGGTCGTCTCATCAATGGTGCTGACATTCAGCTCCGTTATGCTCTTCAGTTTTTCCACCGGTCCCCAGAGCGTTACGGCTTTCGGCTCGATGGAAACCTCCGTGTTGGAGGCGGAAAGATACCCGTACTGAAAATCAACCGTAAGCGTAACCGTCTTTGCCGTGCAAACGCTGACCTCGCAGTTTGCATGCTGCGCAGACATCTTCAAAAAGGAGGAGATAATCTCGTTTCCGTCGTGGTCAACCAGAACAAAATCTCCGGTTCCGCTGAAGGAGGTTGTGATCGTTCCGGTCTGCAGCACCAGCCGCGCCAGCGCGATCCGATCCAGCTCCGTCTGCGGCCCCTGCACCACAAGCGAGGTCACCGAGGGCTTGCAGGTGCCGATCTGCAGCTCAGTCGACATGCTGTCATACCGAACCTCCGTCTCCACATCCACCTGCTTGGAGCCGTTTTTGTCGACATACACCATCATTTCGCGCGGGGAATAATCCGTCACAGCCGTGCCGCTCGGTGCTTCGATCACCACAGGCACTGACTGTTTGCCCGCCGCGGTAATGTCGGAAAGATCGAGATATGCCTCGATTTTTTCGTCGGAAAGATCGGCAAAAGCCGTTTTGCGTCCGCGCAGCGTCACCTCGACAATCGTGCCATCCCCCGTGATCGCGGTCATGCCCTCCGCATTCTGCGAAACCTGAATCGGTACGGAATTAAATGTTTCCTCATACATCGGGCTGTCCACGCTCATCACATAGCACCAGATCAAAAAGGATGCAACCGCACAAACAAGCAGCACAACCCAGTCCCCGGCATTGCCCGGAAGCAGCGGATGTCTGCGCTTGGTCCGCAGGGCCTGTCCGTCATGCTGAACGCTGTTATTTCCGTTCATCGCCGCTCTCCTCTCCGCCATCCTGCTGGCTTTCGGCTTGCGCGCGCTCGCGCGCGACCTGCTCATCGTTCTCGGTGTCAGCGTTGTCTTCATTGCCTTTCGCACCCGCACCGCGACGCCGCCGAACATACCGCCTGTGATGCGGCGCCTCGCCGCTTAAATAGCTCTCCAGCGTTTTGCTCAGGCTCTCCCGGTCATAGTCGCGGGTCAAATGCCCCTCAACCGCCAGTGAGATCACGCCTGTCTCCTCTGAGACGATCACGACAACCGCGTCGCTGTTCTCGCTCATACCGATGCCGGCACGGTGCCGCGTGCCCAAATCCTTGATAATATCCTGATTCATGGACAGCGGCAAAAAGCATCCTGCCGCGCAGATCCGATTGTTTGAAATCACAACCGCGCCGTCATGCATCGGCGCCTTGTTGAAGAAAATATTTTTCAGCAAAAACGCGTTTACATCCGCGTTGATGACCGTCCCCGTGCGGGTGATGTCACCCAGTTTTGTACTACGCTCGAATACAATCAGCGCACCGGTGCGGTCAGCCGCCATATCCTCCACCGCTGCCGTCACCTCACGGATGCTCAGCGCGGTATCGCTTGCATTTTTCCCCTCGCCGATGCCGCGCAGACTACGAAACGGCTCCGCGCCCACCTTTTCCAGGGCAGATCGCAGCTCCGGCTGAAACACGATCAAAACAGCAAGGATGCCCACCTGAAAAACATTGTCAAGGATAAAGCGCAACACATGCATGTTCAGCAGCGTGCTCAAAGCAAGAACGACCACGAGCACCAGAATGCCCGCCGCCAGTTTTCCCGCACGCCGCTGCCGGATAAAGCCGTAGACATAATACAGCAAGATACTGACAATCAGCATGTCAAAAATGTCCGTGATCTGAATGCTGCAGATCAGCCCCCAGACATATTCGCCCAGGGAAATGATTTGATTGATGATCGGTTGCATAGTTTCCCCCTGTGTAGCATGTGTTTGACGGTGGAGATAAGAATACATTTTATTATACCATATATTTAACGGCATTTCAAATGTTTTTTGGTCTTTTTCCAAAAAAAGATGTAAAAATTTACGCCCTTTTTCCTGCAAAGCGGCAAAAGCAGCGCGGGACGCAAAAACTAAGTATTTTTTTTTGCAAAACACTTTACCCGCCGCCGCGGAAAGTGTTATAATAGTACCGAAAAACAATCAGGAGGAAGAGCCAATGCGAAATCATCCGTTTCATACCGCCATTATCGTTGCCGGCGGCAACGGCAGTCGCATGGGCAGCGCACAAAGCAAGCAAACCATGCTGCTGGACGGCGTGCCGGTGGTGATTCATACGTTGCGCGCCTTCGCACAAAGCGATCAGATCGATCAGATCGTGATCGTTGCGAAAAAAGGAGAAGAAGACTGGTACGCGCCACAACTAAAGAAATACGGGATATCCAAAGTCGCAAAAATCGTCACCGGGGGTGACACCCGACAGGCCTCCGTTCTGCGCGGGCTGAAGGCAGTTGACGACCGCACAAAATATATCTCAATTCACGATGCGGCACGGTGCCTGATCACCCCCGCCCAAATCGAAGCCGTCGCGCGCGCCGCCTACCGCTGTCGCTGTGCCGCCGCTGCAAGCCGTGCCAAGGACACCGTCAAGACCGCCGACGCGCACGGACGCATCACCGGGACCGTTGACCGCAATACCGTGTGGCTGGCGGCAACGCCGCAGACCTTTCAAACAGAACTGTACCGTGCTTGTGCGTACACGGCTCTGGAGCGCGGCATCACTGCCACGGACGACTGTATGCTGGCGGAAGCATTCGGCTTTTCCGTACAGCTGGTTGACTGTGGCTGGGAAAACCTGAAAATCACAACGCCGGAGGATCTGGTCATTGCGTACGCCATCCTTCAAGAGCGGAAAGGAGCCGCGTGGTCATGATACGAATCGGACACGGATATGACGTACACCGGCTGACATCGGGCCGCCCGCTGATTCTCGGCGGCGTCAACATACCGCACAATACGGGACTCGACGGACATTCTGACGCGGATGTGCTGACGCACGCCGTAATGGATGCCATTTTGGGCGCGGCTGCGTTGGGCGACATCGGCATGCATTTCCCGGATACAGACGAGCGCTTTCACGGCGCGGACAGTCTGAAGCTTGCCGCACAGGTGCTGGATAAAATCCGCGAAAAGAATTATTCGATCGGGAATATTGACGCCACCGTAATCGCGCAAAAGCCCAAGCTCTCCCCCTTTATCCCGAAAATGCGCCGATGCCTTGCCGCCGCGCTGCAAATCAGAGAGGATCAGATCAACATCAAGGCGACCACGGAGGAAAAACTCGGCTTTTCCGGCAGAGAGGAAGGAATCGCTGCACACGCCGTTTGCCTGCTTTTCGCCAGCGGCGCAACCGCCTAAAGCCGGCACGCTATGTTAAGCGCTTTTTCGCAAGAGCTTTGAGACACGGTTCTGCCGTGCCTCTTACCGTATTTTGGGCTTTTTCAGTCGCTGCGCTTCCCCACGCCTCCGCGGGCACGTCGCAGCGCCAAAACCGTTTGAATATTGCGAATTTTCCCGAAGAGAATCCGCGGAAATCATTGACAGCAAAATGAATTTGTGCTATGATGAATCCGATAAATGGTGAAAGGTATTTTTTGCGTTTCACCATTAGATCGATTGATATGCCAACAAAGGAGAAAAGTCATGAACAAGAAAATCAATGTGACAATCTGGAACGAATATCGCCACGAGAAGAGCGAGCCCAGAATCGCCGAAATTTATCCCGAAGGCTTGCATGGACTGATTGCAAAGTTTTTGGGCGAGCTGGATGTCAACGACGAGCTGAATATCCGCACCGCAACGCTGGACGACCCGGATCACGGTCTGCCGGATGAGGTGCTCAATGACACAGACGTGTTGCTGTGGTGGGGTCACATTGCACACGGCGAGGTGCCGGATGAACTGGTCGAGAAAATCAGACAGCGCGTATACAGCGAGGGCATGGGCTTCATCGCATTGCACTCCGGTCACCACTCCAAGGTCTTCAAGGCAATCATCGGTACCACCGGCAATCTGCTGTGGAGTGACAACCAGCACGAAGTTCTTTGGAATGTCAACCCTGCGCATCCCATCGCTGCCGGCATCGGCGAGTACATTGATCTGACAGACGGCGAGGAAATGTACGGCGAGCCCTTCGCAATTCCGCAGCCGGATGAGCTGGTGTTCATGGGCTGGTTTGAGCATGGTTATGTGTTCCGCAGCGGCTGCTGCTGGACAAAGGGACGCGGTCATGTCTTTTATTTCCAACCCGGTCATGAGGAATGCCGTTCTTACTATAATCCCGACATTCAGCGTATCATCTACAACGCAGTCAAGTGGGCAAAGCCCAATGACTTTGGCTGTCCTGCACACCACTGCGACTACCGCGGCGCGATCTGCTGACCGATCCGAAAAAATTTTGAGGCACGGTTCTGCCGTGCCTCAATTTACATCATGAGAGGTTTTTATGACTGCATTTCCTTATTATCACGAGAACCCATCTGCACTGCATATCGGAAGCGAGCCGGCGCGCGCATACTTTATTCCCTACGCAACCGAGGCACAGGCTATTAAGGGAAAGCGGGAACGTTCCCCGTTTTTCAAAAATCTTTGCGGCACTTGGCGTTTCACCTGGTTTGATTCGTTTGCCAAAGCGGCGGAGCACATTGCCCTAATGGACAATGATGAGCTGTCTTTCTGCCTGCCGCAAGTGGACTCGGAAACGATCACCGTGCCGATGTCCTGGCAGATGTACCGCGACCGCGGATACGACGCGCCGATGTATACGAACTTCAACTATCCGTTTCTCGTCTGCCCGCCGTATATCCCGGATCAAACCCCCTGCGGGCTGTATCAGACAGACTTTTCTCTGACAGATACCGTGCTTGAGAAAAAGGATATTCTGCTGAATTTTGAAGGGGTGGAAAGCTGCTACTATCTTTGGGTAAACGGCAGTTTTGCCGGATACAGCCAGGTGTCTCACGCCACCGGCGAATTCAATATCACCCGGTGGGTGCACCCCGGCGTAAATGAGCTGCGCGTTCTGGTGCTCAAATGGTGCGACGGGTCGTATCTGGAGGATCAGGACATGTTCCGTTTTGCCGGGATTACGCGGGATGTGTATCTGCTGTACCGTGATCGTGCACGCATCACGGACTACACCCTTCGGCAATCCTTGCAAAACGATTTTTCCTCTGCGCAGCTGCACATTTCTCTTTTGACCGACGCCCCGCTGCACGCCGAATGTACGCTGTATGCCCCAAGCGGAGAAACGGTCGCCCACACAGCCTTTGCAAACAACGAAGCGACCCTGCACATTGCTGACCCCGCGCTATGGAATGCGGAGCAGCCGAATCTCTATACGCTGGTCATCTTCTGCGGCGAAGAATACATCGCGCAGAAGGTCGGCCTGCGCAAGCTGGAAATACGCAGCGGCGTCGTATATCTCAACGGCAAAAAGATCAAATGCAAGGGTGTCAACCGGCACGACAGCCATCCGACCCTCGGCCACACCACGCCCTATGCACACATGGTCAACGATATTAAAATCATCAAGCGGCACAATATCAACATGGTTCGCACCTCGCATTATCCCAACGATCCCCGCTTTACAGAGCTGTGCGATCTCTACGGACTGATGGTGATGGAGGAGGCCGATCTGGAAACGCACGGCATGGGTCTGGGAGAAGACGAGAATCTCTCCGGTGACCCGGCATGGGAGGCCGCCTTTGTTGACCGCGCGGAGCGTATGTATCAGCGGGACAAAAACCGCACCAGCATCCTGTTCTGGTCTTTGGGCAACGAATGTGCCTGCGGCAAAAACCATGTGAAAATGAGCGAATATCTGCGCTCTCACGACCCCGACCGTCCCATCCATTTCGAGCGCAGCCGCTTCGGCACCGACTATTTTGACATAGTCGATCTGCGCAGCGACATGTATTCGGCGCCGGAGGAGATTGAGCCGATGCTCAACGACCCCGCATCCGAAAAGCCCTATTTTCTCTGCGAATACTGCCATGCAATGGGCAACGGCCCGGGCAACCTGTATCAGTATTGGAAGCTGATTGATCAGTATGACAACTTTTTCGGCGGCTGTGTGTGGGAGCTTACCGACCACGCCGTTGCCTGCGTCACCGAAGACGGGACGCCCGGCTATCTGTACGGCGGCGACCACGGCGAAGTGCCCCACGACGGCAATTTCTGCGTGGACGGACTGGTCTACCCCGACCGCCGCGTGCATACGGGACTGCTGGAGTACAAGGAGATAATCGCGCCGGTGCGCGCGGCGCTTCTGTCCAGACAAGACTCGACGGTCACGGTACGCCTGACCAACACGCTGAACTTTTCCGATCTTTCCGCACTGCGCCTGTACTGGAGCTATGAGGAAAACGGCGTGCGTCTCTCCGGCGGTTCGGCACAGATTGATGCCGCCGCGGGTGAAAGCGCCGATCTCACCCTTCCAACAGGTCATATGGATGAGAAAAAATACGGTTTTCTCAACCTCCGAATCTGTCAGGACACCGATACGCTTTGGGCAGACGCCGGCTATGAGGTTTGCCACATGCAGCTGCAAATCAGCGAGCCCGTTTCTGCCGCACGTTCCGCTTATCATTGCAATGCCGTAGATGTCGCGCAGGCAGGCGCAGTGTATTCCGTTTACGCAGGTGACGTGCTCTACCGCTTTGACAGCGAGAGCGGCATGCTCTGCGCCGCAGAGCATAACGGGACAGAGCTGCTCAAGTGCCCGATGAGCTTTAACCTCTGGAGAGCGCCGATCGACAATGACATGTGGTGCGCTCCTGAATTCAAAAAGAATTTCTACCACGCCGCGCAAACCAAGTGCCTCTCCTTTGAGCAAGCGGACATCAGCGAAAGCAGCGTTTGCTTCCGCGCGCACTATCTGGTCGGCGGACGCTCCGTCAAGCCGGTTTTGGATATTCATGCGGACTATACCGTGCAGCAGAGCGGCGCGTTGCAGATTGCGCTGCACGCTGATTGGTGCAACGGCGGGCACTGGCTGCCGCGGTTCGGTCTGGAACTTGTTATGCCGCAGGGCTTTGAGTGCTTCTCCTATTTCGGGCTGGGCCCCACCGAGGCATATGAGGACAAGTGCCATTTGGGCACCGTTCGCGTTTGGGAAAGCACCGTGACCGACAACCACGAACCGTATATCTTCCCGCAGGAAAACGGTTCCCACGCACGCACGCGCTGGGCTGCCGTTTCCGACGCGGTGCAGCAGGGACTTTTGGTGAAAGCCTGCGGCGACACGCAATATTTCTCCTGCAATGCAAGTCATTACAGTGATGAAATGCTCACGCAAGCCGCACATGAGCAGGATCTGGTCCCCGCGCCGGAGACATTTTTCCGCATCGACTGGAAGATGAGCGGACTGGGCTCCGCTTCCTGCGGCCCCGGTATGGAGGAATGTTACCATGCCTGCGCAGAACACATTGATTTTTCCGTGCAGCTGCTGCCCTGCCATCTGGGAGACACCGATCCGTTCGATGTCTGATCCGCCGAAAGGCTCCCACACATAGCAAAACCGTCTCACCCATCCGAAAAACGGAGGGTGAGACGGTTTTATGTTTTGCATTTCAAAACGTGCCGGACGGAAATATCAGTCTTTGAAATAGGAGATCCCGCTCTCAATGATCGGCTGCTCCTTGTTTCCCTTTGCATCAAGCAGCAGCGAACGGTCAATTGTCTCAAACCGGCACAGCTTGCCTAAAATTCTGCCGTCCGCGCTGATCAGCGATTCGATCCCGCCGAAGCACAGCGAAGGGTTGTACAGATAGTCCATCGTGGCATTTCCGCCCCGATCAACAAACTGACTGCCGATCATATCATACTTGCGCAGCAGCCGAAAGGCCTCATCGTTCATCTGCAATCTGCCGCATTCCATAGAAAAGACAGAGGTGTAGATGTCCCCCTGCTCCTGCTTTAACAGCCAGGGGGAATTGCGCGTGACGGTTCTGGTCTGCACCATGCGGCAGCAGGCAGAGCCGGTCGGGTTGGGTTGAAAATACAGATTGTTTTGCCCCAGACAGCTTTGAAACTCCGGGTTTTCTGCCATCGGACCGCGTAAAAACATATCTGCCTGCGCCAGCGCACAAAAGCCGCCGCCCACGCCGAGTATCAGACCGTCATTGGCATACAGGAAGTTATCCAGCGCTTCTTTCACCGGCGCATATTGCAAAAGCGCAACCATTTTCCCGCTGACTGCGCCGAATCCCATCGGAGAAAAGGCACGTTCCGTCAGCACCAGAATCTGGCTCTGCTCCAAATGGTTGATCACCTGTGCGGCTACATCCTCAATATACCGATTCGCCGTGACAAAGCGGTCGATCGTCACAATCGCGCCCTTTTCCATAAAGCGGCGGCGCAAATCCACCTCACTCTGGTCATTGCGGAATACGGGGATGTAGACGCGCGGCAGCGCACAGCGCGTCATCGCCTTGCGGCTGCGCATCACCGGAGAGGGCACGCCGTACAGCGTCTCGGAAATATATGCGTTGTCCGTGAGCCCGGCGGATTTGTAATGGATGTCGCTGTTTTTCCGCCATGCATGCTCCAGCGTGGCAAGCGAAATGGTTTCGTTGTCTAAGAACAGGTTTTGAGAATCCTTGGTATACCCCAGCAGCTCACCGTTCAACTCTTCATCCGTCTCGACCAAAAAACAGCCGTAGCCCGGCTCCCAGAGATGCGCGGGATTGATGCGGTGGCGAAAATGAAAGCCCACGTGATTGCCCAAACACATTTTGCAAACCGCCTCGCCGATGCCTCCCAGCCCAAGCGCGCGGGCAGAACGAATCTTGCCGCTGCGAATCAGATCGGATACATATTCACACATTTCATGCAAATTGTCCCCCTCGGGCAAAAGCGTTTGCAGATCGGCAGAAGGAGTCAGCAAATACACCTTGCTGCCCGCCTTGCAAAAAGAAGAAGAAATCAAGCCCTGCACCGTGGAATGGGAAAGTGAAAAGGTCGTGATCGAGGGCGCCTGACGCTTGACGCGATCGCGGTTAAACAGGCGAAAACTCGTCTGCAGACAAACCGTCTGCAAATCCATCTGCGCCTGATAATATCCCAGCGCAATTGCGATCGCCTGCGAATAGTCGATTTCTCCCTCTCGGTCGGTGGCAAACTCCACCGACGGCGAAAGAAAAATCTCACCGGGGCTGCACCCCGCGGCGATCAAACGCGTGTAAGCGTGCACCGCGGAATAATACGCGTTGTGATACGGACTGATGTCCGAATATTGCTGTAAAAAGCCGACGCCCGCCACCGCCGCCGTATCGGTGATTTCGCCGTGGAGCGGAATCTTCGCAGCAAGCACGTCATGCATTTGCGTGTGATACCGTCCGCCCAAAGGCGCAAGCAGGCTCCCGCAGCCGACAGAAAAGGCCATTCGGGTGACGATCGGATCCTCGCTGGAAAAATTGGGATCGTGCAGCTTGCTGACAAACAGTTCCTCCGCGCTGCGGCACCGATTCTCGGATTGATGCTCAAAGAGCAGCGCGCCGGTGTTGACCTTGTCAATCGAGGCGGTGACCATTTTCCGCGCGCCCATCGAGCGCAAAAACTCATCCGCCACACCCGCTACCACCCGGTTGCCGATGCAAAAGCGCCAGATGCTGTCGCCCGTATAAGACGCAATGGGACGGCATGAGAGGTTCTCCTTTTTGACGCACTCCTCCAGCCGGCGGATATTCACCTGGCTGACCACACAAAAGACAAAATCCGTATATGCCGCGGATAACATTTCCTGCCACAGTGTTTTA
>DBGFNI010000137.1:0-3381 GCA_048527645.1 Eubacteriales bacterium
CGAAAATAAGGAAAATCTATGCAAATGGGAAACTGGCGGAAAAACTTTTTTCGAAGTATCAGGAAAAGAAGGTTGACTTTTTTCATTTCATTTTCTCCATCGTCAGTTGTGATCTGCAAATTTCCGGTTCAAAACGGAATAGAAGCCGTGCTCCTTAAAACGTACCATTTTCAACACCTGATCCGAGCGCGTAATCCTTACGACATCCCCGAAAATCAGTTTAAAATTCTGCGTGCCGTCCACCGTTAAAAATGTGTTGTTTTCCCGTTGACTGACATTGGAAATCTCAATAACGGAATCGGGAGAAACCACCATCGGGCGGGAAATGAGCGAATGGGAGCACACCGGTGTGACGCACATGCAATGCATCTTGGGATCTACAACAGGACCCCCTGCGGAAAGCGAATATGCGGTAGAGCCTGTGGGCGTCGCCACAATCAGTCCGTCGCTGTGATAACTGCTGATGAAATGCCCGTCGCAGCGAAGCTCAATATTCACCATATGAGAAACCGTTCCGTTGGAAATGACACAGTCATTGACCGCCGGCGGCATGCGCCGAATCACCGCACCGTTGCGGCGAATCTGCGCGGAAATCATCATCCGTTCTTCGATAAAATAGGAGCCGTCAAACAGCCCGCGGATTTTATCCACGTCACTCGGGTCAATCTCCGCAAGATAACCAACGCGCCCCATATTCACGCCCAGTACGGGGATCTCATGCCCGCGGCATCTCCCGGCAGACTTCATGATCGAGCCGTCACCGCCCAGCACAATAATCAGATCTGTTTGGTTATACAGCGGCTCATCCTCACAAAACGAAATACGGTATCCGTCATGCATCAACTGTTGCCGAAACCATTTGGAAACCTGCACCGTGACAGGATATGCACAGAGAATATTCAGAATGGACTTTGCCACTTCCAGGCGAACATCCTTATTTTTGTTGATGATCAATGAAATGGTCTGCATTGTCCCACTCCTTTCCGTTCGGTTATTCTGTTTTGGAAAACAGCGCCAGATACTCCGCGTTTCCGTCTCCGCCGAGAATCGGCGAGCTTGTCAGCTCTTTTGCATACAAGCCGTATCCCCGCGCTGCATCAAGCACCACATGCACTGTCTTTTCGGCAACCTTTTGGTCCTTTACAATCCCGTTTTTGTTGAGATTCTCTTTCCCGACTTCAAACTGGGGTTTAACCAGAGCAACCAAAAGCCCCTCCGGCTTCAGAATATCGCTGATTGCGCCGAAGAGCTTGGTCAGAGAAATGAAAGAAACGTCGCAAACAGCGATATCGACGCGCTCGCCGAGCATTTCGTGCGTGCAATACCGTGCATTGCATTTTTCCATTGAGCGCACGCGCGCATCGCCGCGCAGCGAGGCGTCCAGCTGATCGCTGCCGCTGTCAATGGCATAAACAAAAGCTGCTCCGTTTTGCAGCAGGCAATCGGTAAAGCCGCCGGTGGAGGCGCCGATATCAGCGCATCGCTTGCCCGATACATCCACCGAGAAAACTTGCAGCGCATGCGCAAGCTTGTATCCGCCCCGGCCGACATATGGCATCACATCGCCTAAAATTTCGATCTGATCCGCGTCACTGACAAGATGCGCGGCTTTTCTGATTTGGCGGCGATTTACATACACACTGCCGCCCGCGATCAAATCCTGTGCTTTTTTCCGGCTGGGGGTCATGCCGTTTGTGTGCATCCAAATATCCAGTCGCATCATTTGCTTTTCTTGTTTTTTGGAAAGGAAAAAAACGTCATGATGCGGACGATGGTATATACGATGCTTTTGCTGTAACGGATGGCATACCCCTTGCCGACCGCCTTACCGCCCACTGTCACGGCGGAGACAAGCGCCGTCACAAACATTTTCCCCCAAAATTCCGCATCTGTATTGGTAAAAACCGCCAGAGCAATCGCCGTAGAAGCAGCACCCGAAACGACCCCGGCGATATCACCGATCACATCGTTGCAAAAATTTGAAACGCGCGCAGCGTTGCGAATCAAGCGGACAGCCGCCTTTCCCTCTGCTTTTCGCCGTGCTGCCATAGAGTGAAACGGCTCCTCCGGCGCGGTTGTGACCGCGACGCCGATAATATCAAATAAAATACCAAGCCCGATGATCAAAAACAGCAGCAAAAAGGAAATGATCGGATTGAGCCTGTCGTTCATCACAAGCTCGGTGAGCATGTACATAACAGCGGAAACAAAAAAACTGAACAAAAAGACAAATACGATCCATTTATGATCGACATTTGATTTGCTCTTTTCCGCTTTCTTTTCCGTTTGGCGCGAGGCTTTTCTGTCGGAATCTTTATCCATACTGTTCTTTGCTACTCCATATTTCCCGAGCGGGATTTCTCTATAATATGTAAAAATGACGGTAATGCAGAGCGTAAAACTTGCGACATACAGTCAAGTAGGATTTCCCCACCCTCTGCTACCCGTTACCGGAATAGCGGTTTCCCTTTCAAGAGAGCGTTGATTCGTCACCGAAATCAAGACTTGATTACCAACACAATCGCACTGCAATCCACTCTGCACCTTCCAATCGGAAACAGCCTAGAGGATTTCCCAAATGAGCCCGAATACTTCCTATCCTCTTTTGCAGAAACAGTTTCATACAGCGATAATACTCACACCTCCGGCCGCGAGATATGAATATCTGATCTGTAATCCCCTGCTTCCACGCAAGGCAGGCTACACTATCCACAGCAACACGTACCGCGTGATAGGTTTTCACTTCGACCGTACCAAACGCTTGCGCCGCACCCTATGGGGAGCGACGGCCACATCCGGCACAATCACAAGGCCTCAAAGGAAGGCGGAATGAACATCGCATGCCATTACGAGCAATCCGCAATCCCATTCTCTCAGCATCCACCCTAAACTGGGCGTAAAAAGCAGACACCAAGAGCTTCATCGATATGCCCTTTAACGGATTTTTAGGCCCGCTTTCAGAAGCATCAGACGCAACTAGAATACTGCACCGTCACCGTGCATTGCTGCACTGCGCTCATTATAACATATTGCTCTGATTTTTTCAAGTCTTTTGTATATTTTAATCAGAATATTCACAGGAATATACAGTTCTGTACACAGGAAATCAGCGCAAAAGTGTCGAATCATGATTGCGAAAGAGAATACAGCATGCGGCTGATGATATACACGCTGCGCGTGATGAGATACCGTTGCTTTTCCAATGGATAAAATGGATAAAAAAAATTCCCGTTCAAAAGAACGAGAATTTTTTGGCAGGGGCACAAAGGCTCGAACTCTGGACACGCGGTTTTGGAGACCGCTGCTCTACCAACTGAGCTATACCCCTATATTTGTGAAGCGCCGAAGATCGGCGCTTCTTGGTGGGCCACCAGGGACTCG
>DBGFNI010000138.1:0-6234 GCA_048527645.1 Eubacteriales bacterium
ACGAATACCTACCGAACGGTCGGTTGTCGATAGGGAAAGCTGTTTTTTGACAACGCATACGCAGCGGAAAGCATATAGGAAATTGCTGCTGCAACTCCCTATTTCACATCGTTCAACGGTTTTCTCTGATATTCCGCCGTGATGGTATGCGCCTGTTCAACCATTTCCCGCGGCGTCCCGGCAAAGACAATCTCCCCGCCTCTGCATCCCGCATTCCCGGTTTCCGCATCAGCATCCGCGCACGGCGTTTTCGTTCGGATGGTTTCGAGCCATATCCACGGAAAAACAGATGAAAGAATTTCTTTCATCTGTTTTTCTCCTTATGGCAGTTTTTCAAGACGCTTCCCGCATTCCGTCCTCTGCAAAATCAATGTCAATCTCTCCGATACCGCCGTCGATTTCAATACGGTTTTTACCGGCGCCGTATACAGAGTCATCCCGCATGCCCTCGCCCGCAAGCGTGGCTTCGCCGATGCCTTTATCAATCTCGATCTGATAGTCCTCGCGGCTTCCCAAAAGAGTCAGCTTGATTTCGCCGACACCGCAGTCAATGCTGCTTTGTCCTTCCATACGGCTTTTGACCGTAAGCTGGCCCACGCCCATATCCAGTTCAAGATTGCAAAGCCGCCCGCCGTCGATCTTCAGTTCACCGGCGCCGCCGTCAATGTCGGCACGGGAGCTTGCGGTCAGATTTCTGATTTCCGCTTCGCCCGCGCCCAGGGATAGCTTCAAGACATCCGCAGAAAGCGCGTCAATTTCAACCCTGCCCGCACCTGTCTCAACGGTTGCCTCATCAAAAACGAAGTCCTCGGGAATATACAATGTCACCGATATGCCTTTCGGATCAACGAAAAACAGCCTTTTTGTTTCTTGAATGCAAAGCTCCCCGTTCTCTTTCTTTACGGAAATGTCATGATGATTGCTTTCTACCGAAAATTTGTCGGCAGTTTTTATTTTCAGCTCCGCGCCGCTGAGGTCGACCGAAAGAGAAGAAATCTCGCCCTCAATCGGATAGACCTGCATTTTGCCGACAGCATCCCTGTCCCTGTCGGAAAGGAAATACGACACGCCGGTCAATGCCGTTATAATTCCGCCGATAATGCTGACGCTCAAGAAGATCGCAAACGCCATGGCAAGATATTTGATTGCTTTTTGAACCGAATTCATTTGATTTCAACACCCCCGAACATACACGTTGCGTTGATGTATACGGTAACAGCCCCCTGAATCACCGGACGGTGATTCTTTTCCGAAACGCCGCCGAAAATGGAATTTGAGTTGATTTTGACATTGATATGATCGGGCACGAGAATATCAATCCCGCCGAAAATGCTCGTTGCGGTAATGGCGCAGTCTTTTTCGATCACCGCGTTTCTCAAATCGCATTTTACGCCGCCGAAAACCGCCGTAAGCTCCGCGCCGCCGAAGGGTTCACCGGCAAAGTTCAGATCCTGCCCGGAAAAGGTCGCACAGCCGATTTTGATGTTGTCACCGTTTTGGCGTGATACTTCTATCACTTTTGCGGCCTTGTCGCCGAAAATCGAACCGAGAAGGAGCTTCACACCGATGATGACGATAATTGCCGGAAGCGCGAGCTTCCAGAGCATGTCAAAGCCCAGCACATTCTGACAGCAAAGCAGCAGAAACACACCGATGATAAGCCCGATGATATTGCCGATCTTTTCTCTTTCGCTGAAAATCCCGACCAAACAGGGAACGATGATAAACAGCGTCCACCAGCCGTCAAAGAAAAGCTCGACGTCCGTCAACCCAAAAGCGTTCAAAGCGATGATCACACCCACAATAATCAGTGCGATACCCCATAATATTTTACTGATTTTTTTCATTTTTTCAACTCCTCAAGTCAAAATACCGAAACCTCGGAAAGATGCTCTTTCGGTTTACATAACTATTTTACAATACATTTTCCCTTTTCAATAGTCTGTTTTTTCAGTAGATTGTGTCAGTTTTATAGATCCCGCAAATCCACCGTGCCGGGATTTTCCGCACACGGTGGATTTGCCTGCGCCGCTGTTGCCGGGAAGGCAAGCAGCTCGCCTTCTTTTGCACAAGCGTGCAAACCGTTTCCCGCCGGGCACATCGCAGATGGGTCTGTTCAGGCGTGAGATTTCCATAATTGCCTCTCCGATCCGTCAGCATACCGGCTTGCGCGGAATGATAATGGCGGCGATGATGTAAGCGAAGATTCCGCTGCCGCCCAGCGCGCAGAACAACACCCAGCCAAGCCGTACCAAGGTGGGATCCAGACTGAAATATTCTGCGATCCCGCCGCAGACGCCTTCGATCATCTTATTCTCATTGGATTTATACAATCTCTTGTCCATTTGTAGGTACCTCCGTATGTATCAGTAAGTAATCGGTGTTCGGAACAGACAGCTCAGAATGCAGTCTGTGAGAAACAACGCCGTCAGAATGAAACTGCCTGCATAAACTGTGTGTTTCGGTATCCTGCAAAACAGCTTCTCGCCCATCGGCTCCAGCAGGTAAAGAAACGCCAACCCCATCAGACCGAAGCAAGCCACACTTCGGAAGCAGATAATCCCGTCAATGTTCAAAAACAACCCACGGTAGTCCCACAGCCGCAAGCCGAAAAACCGAATGCCGACATAACCGATGATATACTCCACCGCGCCGGTCAGCGCAACGCAAAGCAGAAACAGCCGCACCGGATGCCGCTTCAGCGGCTTCAGCGCATAAATGCCGAGGGCTCCGATTCCGTAGATCGGCAGCCACGGTCCGTACAAAACGCCGCGGTTCCGCAGCATTCCCTCCGTGATCCAATAGAAGACCTCCTCATAAAGCCACCCCACAAAGCAGCCGGCAAGGAAGATCAGAAAAAGATAACACAGCCTGTCCGCCGATATCCTTCGACGGTCATTTTGGATTGCACAGCCTTCCATGATTGTCCCCTCCGAACTTTTCGCATATTTGTCATTCTTCGCTTATATCTTACAAAAAAATCTGCTTGACGGATAGGCGCGTTTTGTAGGGGATTGTGTCTGTTTTATAGTTTTTGACGCAACGGACACCTTGGACGCCTGAACATAAAACGGCAGAGCGTGCACACCGTTTCCGATGCCACACTCTGCCCGTCAAAAGGTTTTTCAAGGATTGCCCGCCCCTGTTTCCTCCAGAAAATCCCGCCGATACTGGGAGGGGGTGATGCCTTCCGATTTCTTGAACACCTTTGTAAACACCCGGTAATCTCCATAGCCCGACCGGTCCGCCACGTCGGCAATCGAAAGAGAAGTGGAAAGCAGCAGTTTTTTCGCCTTCTCCATGCGGATGTTGGTCAGATAAACCAGAAAATTCACGCCGATCTCGCTCTTGAAAAGCTGGCTGATATACTGTGGGTTCAGATGGAACTGCTCTGCCAAAACAGAGAGACTGATTTCCTCTGCCAGATGCTCCTGGAGATACCTTGTGATTCCGGTGATGGTCCGTTCCTCCTGCTTCTCCGGTTCCGCCGCAGCCGATACCCGCTGTTCAAACAGAGAAATCTTCAGATTGTCAATACAGGTTCCGAACTCCTCATAGTTTACAGGCTTTAAGATATAGTCCGTTATTTGCATCCGCAACGCTTCACGGCAGTAGGAAAAATCATCGTAGCCGGATACGATCACAAAAGCGATATCAGGGTGTTTGATTCTTGTCAGCTGAATCACCTTTAATCCATTCATAATCGGAAGGTTGATGTCCATGATGACAATATCCGGGTGAAGCGCGTCCATCTGCGTCAATGCCTCCATCCCGTCGGCAGCCTCGCCCACAACCTCGCAATCATGGGCTTCCCAGTCAAAAAGCCGCTTAAAGCCCTCGCGAATCATAATCTCGTCGTCCACCAAAAGCACACGCAGTTTCTTCATTTTGCAATCTCCTCATTCATCGGCAGCAGCAGGTGCGCCGTCACGCCGCCCGTGGGATTCTCTGTGTATATAAGCCCGTATTCCCGACCGCACAGCAGCTTGATTCGCTTCTGCACATTCAGAATGCCGATGCTGTTTCCCTCTAACTTCGCAGGGCGCTTGGCGTACGTAAGAAGCATCTGATCGATTGCCGCTTTCTTCCCTGCGGCAAATCCGCTTCCGGTGTCACAAACAAGAATCTCCATTTTTCCGTCCGCCGATTTTTGCGCCGAAATACGTACCGTTCCCCGATATCCCTTGTTTTTCAGTCCATGCAGCAGGCTGTTTTCAACGATCGGCTGCAAGATAAAATTGGGAACCGGCACGCCGCCGAGATCAGGGTCGATATCATATTCGCATTGCAGTTCCGGATACCGATAGCACATCAGCTCCATATAGGCCTCAAGCAGCTCCAGTTCATCATCCAGCGCCACCATCTGCCTGTCCACCTTTACGCTCAGGCGGAAGAAATCCACCAGCCGCATGAGCAGATCGGCAACCTTTTTATCCCCGTCAAGCTGTGCCTGGATGCGGATGGTGTCGAGCGTATTGTAAAGAAAATGGGGATTCACCTGACTTTTCAAGTACAGCATCGACATCTTCTGCTCTGTCAGCTCTGCACGCAGGATGTCGGGATTTTCCAAAGTCAGATAGAACGAAAGCGTCATCAACGTAATGCCCATGCCACTGATGAGCCAAGTGTGGTTCAACCACTGCATGGTGCAGACCGCAACCTCAATGAGCAGCGCCGAACCGATGGCGAGCTTCTTTTTCCGGTCGATCAGCCTCCGGTTTACGGCCAAAAGTCCGGCGCACAGCAGCAGATAGAAGGCAACGCCCCAATAGGGTACCAGCATATACAGCCCGGAGGAATAGTTGCCCTTTGGGGTCACCGTGTAGGAGATCGGCAGCAGGAAATTGCCCAGCTCCGCTATCCCCAGAAAAATCTGGGCGACCCAGTCCAGACGCCGCGGCTTTCCGGTTTCCTCCTCCACCAGAATGGCAATATACTGATAGAACAGATAGATCACCAGCACCATGCTGCCTAAAAACAGCCTGTGGACAGCATCGTTCAAAAGTCGCGGCACCGCCTCCAAATGATGCACTGTATAGACCGTGACGCCGTCCAGAACCAGATGGATCAGCACCACGACCAGCAAGACAGAAAACGTCCTGTGCAGCGGCGTGCTCTTTCGCCCCGCGGAAAAATATACGCAGGCAATAAAGCCCAGCACAAGGAACAACGCAATCTCCATTCGAAGCATATCTTTCACCACCTTGATTGTATTATATATGATAGGATCGTCAACCGATAGGATGAGATTTGGGCAAGTTGTGTCAATTTTATAGATGATGCATCAAATGCGTCCGTTCTGCACATCGAAAACAGCCGCTTTTTGTAATATCGATCATATGAAACACGCGCAAACAATCCGCCAAAAGCACTTGTTTCAAAATCGGAAATCACATAGACTTTTCTTCTCCGATCATCGCCGATGCAAGCCGAATCAATCATTCTTGTCCGTATCCTCACTGCGTTTTTACAATTATACTATAAATCCGCAAACAAATCAATGTAAGGCTTAGTATATCATCATTGCGAAAGCGATGGATGCAGCCTTGCGGCTGATGAGATACCGTTGCTTTCGCAACGAATAAAAAAAATCCAAGTCCAAAAAGGACTTGGATTTTTTGGCTCCCCCAACTGGGCTCGAACCAGTGACATCATGATTAACAGTCATGCGCTCTACCGACTGAGCTATGGAGGAATAAAATATGCTCTTTTCCGCGGCACAGCATTTTGCGCCGAGAAAAAGAAAATGTTGGCGACGCCCTATTTTCCCGGGCCGCTTCCAGCCAAGTATCTTCGGCACTGATGAGCTTAACTTCCGTGTTCGGAATGGGAACGGGTGGACCCTCATCGCTAATATCACCAACTATTTGTGTCAGCACCGACCTATCTTCCCGGGCCGCTTCCAGCCAAGTATTGTCGGCTCTGATGAGCTTAACTTCCGTGTTCGGAATGGGAACGGGTGGACCCTCATCGCGCGGGCACTGACTTTTGGTGCACCTTCAGGGATTCGAACCCGGGACCCACTGATTAAGAGTCAGTTGCTCTACCAACTGAGCTAAAGGTGCGTCTATCACCCTTCGGGCGCTTCCCTTTCAGGGCTTCTTTTCTTCGAGCGAATGTTCACTCAAAACCGAACAAAGAGAAACGGTATAACCAACCAAGCATCGTACTACCAAAGTAGTTCAAGCCCTCGACCTATTAGTATCGATCAGCTGCACACATTACTGTGCTTCC
>DBGFNI010000139.1:0-9700 GCA_048527645.1 Eubacteriales bacterium
TCAATTCTCATGAAGGCTTTTCAACAATTTTGAAAATTTTTTCCTGTTTTTGCGCGGCATACGTCGGATTTTCCGGCGGGTATCGTAAGCATCGCGGGAAGGCAAGCGGTCTTCAAGGACGAAAAATAACAGAAGGAGTGTATGAGTTTATGGTCAAACCCCAGCAGCTTGGCGCAAACGTCAGAATGAGTTTCTCCAAAATCTATGAAGCGCTGGAAATGCCGAATCTGATTGATGTGCAGAAACGGTCGTATCAGCAGTTTATAGATGAGGGGATGGCGGAGGTTTTGCGTGATGTGTCCCCCATCACCGATTATTCCGGAAATCTCGAAATTGAATTTGTGGATTTCAACATTGAAGGAACCCCCAAGTATCCCGTGGAGGAGTGCAAGGAGCGAGACGTAAACTATGCCGCTCCCATGCGCGTTCGCGTTCGTTTGACCAACAAAGCGACGGGTGAGGTGAAGGAACAGGACATCTATATGGGTGATTTCCCGCTGATGACCGAAAACGGCACCTTTATCATCAACGGCGCGGAGCGCGTTATTGTGTCGCAGATCGTCCGTTCTCCCGGCATCTATTATGACAGTGCGATTGACAAGACCGGCAAGGTGCTGCACAGCGCGACGGTCATTCCTTACCGCGGCGCATGGCTGGAATACGAGACGGATTCCAATGATGTAGTCTATGTTCGGATTGATAAAAACCGGAAAATTCCGGTGACGATTCTCATCCGCGCTTTGGGCATCGAGTCTGACGCGGAGATTCGCCAGTTCTTCGGCGAGAATCCCTATCTTGCCGCGACCATGCAGAAGGACATGATGCTGCCCGAAGCAGAGAAGAACGGGACCACCGTCGGGGAAGAAGCACTCAAGGAAATTTACAAGAAGCTCCGTCCCGGTGAGCCGCCGCTGGTGGAAAGTGCGCAGATTCTGATCAACAATCTCTTTTTCGATCCGAAGCGCTACGATCTCGCCCCGGTCGGCAGATATAAGTACAACAAGAAATTGGGCATTGCCTCCCGGATCAACGGCAAGGTGCTTGCGCGCCCTGTCATCAGCGTGATCACCGGAGAGGTGCTCTGCGAGAACGACGGCAAGCCGCTGACCATGGAGCAGGCAACGGCAATTGAGGACGCCGGCGTCAACGAGGTATTCCTGCAGGGCGAAAACGGCATGGAGATCAAGGTGTTCTCCAACGGAACCGTCAAACCCGAGACAGTGATCGGCACCTCTCTTGAGGATATCGGCATCAAGGGCAAGGTGAAGCTGAGCGTGCTGCTGGAAATCGCACAGGAATGCGACGGCGATATCGAAGCAATCAAGGAGGCGTGCACCAAGCGCGCAGCTGAGCTTTCTCCCAAGCACATCACCAAGGACGATATTTTCGCGTCCATCAACTATATTCTGAATCTGCCCTATGACATCGGTTCAGTCGATGATATCGACCATTTGGGCAACCGCCGCCTGCGCTGTGTGGGTGAGCTTTTGCAGAATCAGATGCGCATCGGCTTTTCCCGTATGGACAAGATCGTCAAGGAGCGCATGACCACCAACGATTCGGAGAATCTGACGCCTCAGAATCTGATCAACATCCGTCCTGTTGTGACGGCGATCCGCGAATTCTTCGGTTCGTCTCCGCTTTCCCAGTTCATGGATCAGGCAAACCCGCTGGCAGAGCTGACGCACAAGCGCCGTCTTTCTGCACTCGGCCCGGGCGGTCTGTCCCGTGACCGTGCTTCCTTTGAGGTGCGAGACGTACACTATACGCATTACGGCCGTATGTGTCCGATCGAGACGCCGGAAGGTCCGAACATCGGTCTGATCTCCTCTTTGGCAACCTTTGCGAAAATCAATGAATACGGTTTTATCGAAGCGCCCTTCCGCCGTGTGGACAAGGCGACGGGCAAGGTGACGGACGAGGTCGTTTACATGACCGCGGACGAGGAGGATAACTATGTTGTTGCGCAGGCAAAGGAACCGCTGGATGAAGAAGGGCGCTTCCTGAAAAAGCGCATCATTGTCCGTGACAAGGCGGACGTTATGGAGGTTGACTCTTCCCGCGTCGATTTTGTCGATGTTTCTCCCAGAATGGTTGTGTCGGTTGCAACCTCGATGATTCCGTTTTTGGAGAACGACGATAACACCCGTGCCCTGATGGGCTCCAACATGCAGAAGCAGGCAGTGCCGCTGATGACGACCGAGTCTCCGATCGTCGGTACCGGCATGGAATACAAGGCGGCTGTCGACTCCGGCGTCTGCGTTCTGGCAAAGCAGTCCGGCACGGTAGAGCGCGTTACCGCGGATGAAATTGTCATCCGCAACAACGACGGCACCAAGGACGTATATCATTTGCTGAAATTCAAGCGCTCCAACCAGAGCACCTGTATCAACCAGCGTCCCATCGTTTCCAACGGCGAGCGCGTTGACGCAGGTCAGGTGATTGCAGACGGTCCCGCAACCTCGCAGGGTGAGGTCGCGCTGGGCAAGAACGCGCTGATCGGCTTTATGACTTGGGAAGGCTACAACTACGAGGACGCTGTATTGCTCAATGAGCGTCTGGTACGCGACGACGTTTACACCTCGATTCACATTGAGGAGTATTCCCATGAGGCGCGTGACACCAAGCTCGGCCCGGAGGAAATCACCCGTGAGATCCCCAATGTCGGCGAGGACGCGCTCAAAGATCTGAACGCAGACGGTATTGTCCGCAAGGGTACCGAAGTGCGCGCCGGCGATATTCTGGTCGGAAAAGTGACGCCCAAGGGCGAGACGGAGCTGACCGCAGAGGAGCGGTTGCTGCGCGCGATTTTCGGCGAGAAGGCAAGAGAAGTGAGAGACACCTCCCTGCGCGTGCCGCACGGCGAGGCGGGCATCGTGGTCGATGTCAAGGTCTTTACCAGAGAAGATTCCGACGAGCTGCCGCCCGGTGTGAACAAGGTGGTTCGGGTATATATTGCACAGAAGAGAAAGATCTCCGTGGGCGATAAAATGGCAGGACGTCACGGTAACAAGGGCGTCGTTTCCCGCATTTTGCCGCCGGAGGATATGCCTTTCCTGCCCGACGGTACGCCGCTGGACATCGTGCTCAACCCGCTGGGCGTGCCTTCCCGAATGAACATCGGTCAGGTGCTGGAGGTACATTTGGGTATTGCCGCCAAGAAGCTGGGCTGGAAGGTCATGACGCCTGTGTTTGACGGTGCGGATCAGGATGATATCCGGGAATGTCTGAAAATGGCAGGCCTGCGTGAGGACGGCAAGACGATTTTGTATGACGGCCGCACGGGCGAGCCGTTTGACAACCCCGTCACGGTCGGCATCATGTATTATCTCAAGCTGCATCATCTGGTTGACGATAAGATTCACGCACGTTCCACCGGTCCTTACTCTCTGATTACGCAGCAGCCTCTGGGTGGTAAAGCGCAGTTCGGCGGGCAGCGTTTCGGCGAGATGGAGGTCTGGGCGCTGGAGGCATACGGCGCAGCGTACACGCTGCAGGAAATTCTGACGGTGAAGTCGGACGATGTGACGGGACGTGTGAAGACCTACGAGGCCATCGTCAAGGGACAGAACATTCCGACGCCGGGCGTTCCCGAATCCTTTAAGGTTTTGGTCAAGGAGCTGCAGGCTCTGGCACTGGATATCCGTGTGCTGGACCGCGACGGCAATGAGATCGAATTTGAAAAGCTGGATGAGGAAGAGAACGAGCAGCCCGCTGCCGTGTTTGAAGATTTGAGTCAACTGCAGGCAGACGATGAGGAGCTGCGTGACTTTGACTCTGATTTTGATGCTGAGGATGACGATGATTTTGACGACGAGGACGCATTCGGGGACGACCCTTATGCGGATGACGACATGGATGACATGGACGAGGAATAAGAGAGGAGCGCAAAAATGGATAAAAAGAATGAATTTGATTCAATAAAAATCGGTTTGGCTTCTCCCGAGCAGATCCTGTCCTGGTCGCACGGCGAGGTGACAAAGCCGGAAACCATCAACTACCGCACGCTCAAAGCGGAGCGGGACGGTTTGTACTGCGAAAGAATCTTCGGACCGACAAAAGACTGGGAATGTCAGTGCGGTAAATACAAGCGCATCCGCTCGAAGGGCGTGGTCTGCGACCGCTGCGGCGTGGAGGTTACCACGAAAAAGGTGCGCCGCGAGCGCATGGGACACATTGAGCTGGCTTGTCCTGTTTCGCACATCTGGTATTTCCGTGCCATCCCGTCCCGCATCGGCTTGCTGTTGGATATTTCTCCGAAGATGCTGGAAAAGGTGCTGTATTTCGCTTCGTATATTGTGATTGATCCCGGTGCGACGCCCCTGGAGAAATATCAGATTCTTTCGGAGAAGGAATACCGCGACAATTATGAAAAATATGAGACGGAATTCCGTGTCGGTATGGGCGCGGAGGCCATTCAGGAACTGCTGGCGGAAATCGACGTGGAAAAGCTCTCCGCGGAGCTGCGTGAGTCTCTGGATCGTGTCAGCGGACAGAAAAAGGTTCGCCTGATCAAGAGACTGGAGGTTGTCGAGGCATTTCGGAAATCCGGCAACCGTCCGGAGTGGATGATTCTGACCCGGATTCCCGTGCTTCCGCCGGAAATCCGCCCGATGGTACAGCTCGACGGCGGTCGTTTTGCAACCTCCGATCTGAACGATTTGTACCGCCGCGTGATCAGCCGCAACAACCGTTTGAAGCGCATGATCGAGCTTTCCGCACCGGAAATCATCGTCCGCAATGAGAAGCGGATGCTGCAGGAGGCAGTGGACGCGCTGATTGACAACGGCCGCCGCGGCAAGCCTGTCACCGGCCCGAACAACCGTCCGCTCAAATCTCTGTCTGAAATGCTGCGCGGTAAGCAGGGGCGTTTCCGTCAGAATCTGCTTGGTAAGCGTGTGGACTATTCCGGCCGTTCCGTTATTGTCGTCGGCCCGACGCTCAAGCTGTATCAGTGCGGTCTGCCCAAAGAAATGGCGCTGGAGCTGTTCAAGCCCTTTGTGATGAAGCGATTGGTGGAAACACAGAAGGCCTCCAACATCAAAGACGCCAAGAAAAAGGTGGAAAAGGTCAACAACGACGTTTGGGATGCACTGGAAAATGTGATCAAAGAGCATCCCGTTATGCTCAACCGTGCGCCGACGCTGCACAAGCTCTCCATTCAGGCGTTTGAGCCGGTTTTGGTAGAGGGCAGAGCAATCAAACTGCATCCGCTGGTGTGCTCCGCGTTCAACGCAGACTTCGACGGCGACCAGATGCCGGTGCATGTCCCGCTGTCCAGCGAGGCACAGGCGGAGGTTCGTTTCCTGATGCTTTCCGCCAACAACCTGTTAAAGCCGGTGGACGGCCGTGCGGTTGCCGTTCCCTCGCAGGATATGGTGCTCGGCTCTTACTATCTGACCATCGACAAGCCCGGTGAGATCGGTGAGGGCAAGGCGTTCCGTGATTTCAACGAAGCCATGATGGCTTATGAGAATCACGAGCTGGGGCTGCATGCCTCGATCAAGTGCCGTGTGTTCAAGGAAAAGGACGGCGTGATGCAGTCCAAGGTGATCACCACCACCCTCGGCCGACTGATCTTTAATCAGCCGATCCCGCAGAACCTGGGCTTTGTTGACCGTTCCGACCCGGAAAAGTTCTTTGATCTGGAGGTAGATTTCGTTACCACCAAGAAGGAACTGGGCGAAATTGTCGACCGTTGTATCAAGACGCAGTCTGCCACCGTCACGGCGCAGGTGCTCGACGATATCAAGAATATGGGCTACAAGTATTCTACCAAGGGCTCTCTGTCGATTTCTTATGCGGATATTACCGTTCCGAAGGAAAAGAAGGAAATGGTTGCCGCGGCGGAGCAGAAGGTGGAAGAGATCAACAACATGTTCCAGATGGGTATGTTCAGCGAAGACGAGCGTTACCGTCATGTGATCAAGGTTTGGGAACAGACCACAAAGGACGTCACCGCCGCTTTGCAGAACTCCATGGATCGCTACAATTCCATCAAGATGATGAGCGACTCCGGTGCCCGCGGATCTATGGCACAGATGCGACAGCTTGCCGGTATGCGCGGACTGATGTTCGCTGCAAACGGTCGTACCATGGAACTGCCGATCAAATCGAACTTCAAAGAGGGCATGGATATTCTGGAGTACTTTATCGGTGCCCGCGGTTCCAGAAAATCTCTGTCTGATACCGCTCTGAAGACGGCAGACTCCGGATATCTGACGCGTCGTCTGGTGGATGTCGCACAGGATGTGATTGTCCGCAGTCAGGACTGCGGCGATACGCATGGTGAGTGGGTCAGCGATATCATGGACGGCAACGAGCTGATTGAGCCGTTGAAGGACCGTCTGCCCGGCCGTTTTGTGATCGGCGACATCCAGGCGGCAAACGGCGATATCATCGCGCATGACGGCGATATGCTGACGGAGAGTCAGGTCAAGCGCATTATCGCAGAGGGCATCGACAAGGTGCATATCCGCAGCGTGCTCTCCTGCCGTCTCAAGCACGGTATCTGCGCGCATTGCTACGGCGCGGATCTTGCATCCGGCAAGCTGGTCAGCATCGGCGAGGCAGTCGGTATCATTGCTGCACAGTCCATCGGTGAGCCCGGTACACAGCTGACCATGCGTACGTTCCACACCGGCGGTATCGCCGGCGCGAACATCACACAGGGTCTGCCCCGTGTCGAGGAGCTGTTTGAGGCGCGCCGCCCGAAGGTGACTGCTGTGATTGCGGAAGTCAGCGGCTATTGCCATATGACGGACGTGAAGAATCAGAGAAATATTGTGATCACATCGGAGGAATCCGGCGAGGAGGTTGCTTATGCAATTCCTTACGGTATTCATATTCTGGTGGAGGACGGCGATTATATCTCCAAGGGTATGGCGCTGACCGAGGGTTATATGGCACCTGCGGATATTCTCCGCATCAGCGGTCTGGACGCGGCTTATCAGTATATTCTGCGTGAGGTGCAGAAGGTTTACCGTATTCAGAGCATTGACATCAACGACAAGCACATCGAGGTCATCACCAGACAGATGACCCGGAAATGCGTGGTGGAGGATGCGGGAGATACCGAGATGCTGGTCGGCACGACCGTCGACGTGGCGGAATTTGAGACGGAAAATGAAGAAATCCGCAAACGCATTGACGCCGGTGAAATCGCACTGCGTCCCGCAACGGCGTCGCCGCTGCTGCTGGGTATCACCAAGGCTTCTCTGATGACCGAATCCTTCCTGTCTGCCGCTTCCTTCCAGGAAACCACAAAGGTTTTGACCGAGGCAGCGATCCGCGGCAAGGTCGACCATTTGCTGGGTCTGAAAGAAAATGTCATCATCGGTAAGCTGATTCCTGCCGGAACCGGTATGGAGTGCTACCGTGATGTGGAAGTTGTTCCTGTCGAGTCAGAACAGCAGACCGCCGAGGAGGCATAAAGACAAAGAGGCTGCGCCTGTTATGACACAGGAACAGCCTCTTTTTCAAAAGCAGCGACGGTATCGGGGATCGTGCGGAAGGGCCAGACTACTTTCGCTTCAGTCTGCGCTTCTTTTTCCCGCCGTGGGTGGATGTATACCCGCCCAGCACCGAGACGCCGAGCGCGATGGCGTAGCATAGGAGCTGACGCGTTGCTGGCAGGTTCTGCGGGAAGGAAAGGGAAACCATCCAGAGCACCGTGAGATAAGCGACGCCGCATGCCAGCCCGCACAGAATGCCTTTTTCCCGGTTCTTTCTCCCGCAAGCGAGCCCGCCCACGAAGGCGGCTGTGAGCGTGAGCAAAAAGCCGAGATAGGGCAGAAGCGCTGCGGGGTCGGCTGTGTTGTATGCAATCAGTGCGGCAAAAATGAGCAAAAACGCGTGAACGCCCAGCGACCACAGTGCGCCGAACAGGACACTTTTCAGAAACGATGTGGTCGGTGCGGCTTTGCCGCGGTGCAGTCTTTGTGCTGCGTCCATGATAGATTCCTCCGGTTGCGGTTGTAATCTCTTGTTATGAATGTATGCACTTGTCCTGATTAATATGCCGTTTTGCCTCTGCGGGATTGCGATACGGCTCGGGGCGGTGTCGGCGTCGGATTTGAAATGCCGGAGATCAGTATAGGAGAAGCAAAAAATGTCGAAAAAAACAAATTTGTATTCTGAGGCGCATTTGATAGAGCGTCATCTTTCTACGGAAGAGATTTTTCAGGGCAGGATCATGCATGTTATCCGCGATACCGTTGCTCTGCCGGACGGAAAAGAGACAACGCGCGAGGTCTTGCGCCATCGCGGCGCGGCGTGCGTGATTCCGCTGACGGACGAGGGGGAGGTGCTGATGGTGCGCCAGTACCGATATCCCATCGGCAGTGTGCTGACAGAGATTCCGGCTGGAAAACTGGACAGTGCTGACGAGGATCCGCTCTCTGCCGCCAAGCGCGAGTTGCGGGAGGAGACCGGGGCAACCGCGGATATTTGGCTGGATTTGGGCGTGTTTTACGGCGCACCGGCGTATACGGACGAGGCGGTGCATATGTATGCGGCGAAAAATCTGCATTTCGGCGCGCAGCAGCTGGACGCAGGCGAGTTTTTGGATGTGTGCCGCGTTCCGCTGGAGGAGCTGGTCGCTCAAACGCTGAACGGGGAGATAACGGACGGGAAAACGCAGGTTGCCATTCTCAAGCTGGCTGCCTTGGTGCAGCAGAAACGGTTTTGACAGAAAACGCACCGCATACGGCTTTTGCCCACACGGTACTTTGAAAATGGGGATTGCCGCCTCGCAGTGATATGAAAAAGGGTATTGCTGCTGTGGTGTGATGTAAAAAAGGGTATTGCCGCCGCAATACCCTTTCTGTTTGCGTGGAGCGGCGCTGTTATCTGCCGCAGCCGCAGTGACCCTCATCCTCATGATGATGATGCGGGCGCGCGCAGAACTGATCCGTGGGAAACGCCATGTGACGGAAGCTTGCACAGGGGTCATCGGTGTCTTCAAACACACATTCCTTTTCCGGCACGCAGAATTCCGACGCGCTGACAACGAACTGTCCTTCCCGCTCCAGGCGAAGCACGGAGAACAGACCGAAGGAGATCAGCAACAGGTGGTTGACGTCATTTTCGCGTGCGAGCTGTTCGCCGTCCAGTCTGCCCAGCACATAGTCCGGGATGTCCTCTACACAGCAGCAACAGCCGCAGTTGCATTTGCAGCGTTCAACGACTTTGGTGCCCAGCACCACGGGATCTGCAACATCCAGTACCGCAGAGGGCAGGATGGAGTCGCAGCCGCGGCAGAAGTCGGGCATGGAACAGAAGCCGTCACCCTCGGGTGCGCTGCGGAAGGTGCGGACGTTCTTCTCTGACCCGAAGAGGATCGCGGTCTTGTCAATTACGGCGATGCCGCAGACTTCTTGCGTCCCTCTGCCGGGACAGGTGCACACTTCAAAGACGCAGCGGATATACAGACGGATCATAACCTGAAAAAAGCCGCGGTTGAAGCTCAGGGGGGATACGGATATGTTACTTCCTACAACGCTTGCACATTTGATGCGGATCGAACCGGAACGCTCGACGATTTCCTGTCCGGTGCAGCTCAAGAAAACGCGAACGTCCTCAAAACAGTCTTTGTCACGGCAGCTGTCCAATATCTGGTTGACATCAATGTGAACCTGACTATGCTGCGACGAAGCGGAAGAACAGAGGTTTCTGCTTTCAGCCATAGGTTCAATTTCCT
>DBGFNI010000140.1:0-14607 GCA_048527645.1 Eubacteriales bacterium
TTCAGATTTTATCATTTCTTGCCGCGATCAGCATCAACGACCCCTCCTGCGGCAAGCCCGCCATCCGTCCGGCATGCAAAAACGACATCAACGGCGGCTATCACCCGCTTGTCGCTGTGGGATACCACGCAAAGCCGAAGAAAATGAACGTGAAGTTTGACGATATTGAGGCAGACCGTACGATCAACTATGCCAAATAATTTCATAACCTCCGTGCGCGGTTGCATGGCGGGGGTTGAATAAAAAAAGAGAGCCGGCAGCAGGAATGTTCTCCTGCTGCCGGCTGTTTGTCTGCCGCCGCTCCTGCCGCCTGGGCATCACCGGGAAGGTGGCTATCGCTTGCTGCGCTTTTTTCGGATGCCGATCAGACAGATTGTATAAAGTAGCGCCGCCGCAAGGGATGCTGCGCAGGCGATCAGCTGCACCCGGCGGTTCTGTGCCTGTGCGCGCTGTTCTTCCTGCAATCGCGCCTGCTCCTGCGCCATTGCCGCTTGTGCCGCCCGCAGTGCCTCCTGCGATTGCCGCTCCTGCAGCGCTTTTGCTTCGCGCTCCTGTTCCTCCTTCAGCCGTTGCGCCTCCTCCCGTGCTTTGCGCTCCTCCTCCTGCTGTCCGTAGATGGTCAGATGCTCAAACATATCGTTTTTCCCGCTGTCCGCGCCGACTGTTGAGCGGTACAGACCGTACTTGCAGGGGCTGTAGGTTGTGATCTGATCAGCGCGGGTAATCTCCCCCGCCGCACCATTGATCCAGTCGGTAAACCAGGTGTATTGCTGCGACACATGGCAGGGATAGCCCAGCTTCTGCGTCACCTCAAACGCGGTCATACCCCCAAAGGCACTGAGGGGAACATCATAGTTCATCACTATCGGATTTTCCCCGTACAGATGCAGATAGGTTTTGGGCACCTGCCAGACACCGTATTCTTCCGCAGACGGTGGATCATACTGTCCATCCGCGCTCAAATCCAGCGCCCGCGTCAGCAGATCGGCATAAACCATATGCATGCCGTGCCCGTATTCTCCTGCCAAATCATGCCCGACCGCAACCAAGGGCCGAAACCTGCGAAGCTGTCTGACTACAAAAAGCTGCATCTGCTCCTGTGATACGCCGAGCGCCGCGTATTGGTCATAGCTTTGCTGCAAATCGTCGATCCGGAAGTCCGGAAAGGTTCCGAACACAGGATATGCGCGCACACCGACCGCCCAAAGGCCGTTAAGCATCTCATGCACGCGCAGATTCGTATCGTTGCGGTGATCGGTGAGATATACCACCTGCACCCGATAGCCGCACTGCCCGGCGTAATACGGCAGCAAGCCGGCAAAAAACAGCTGATCGTCATCCCCGTGCGCGGAGAACAGCACAAGATCTGCACCGCCGGAACTCGGCGGCTCCCAGCGCTGGACCTGCGCGGGCGGCGTGCCGGGGGAATATGCCGTCGCCTCGCAAAGAAACACCTCCGCACCATCAAAGGTGAGCGTCACCGCGCGCGGAGCGGCGCCGAACAGCGCCACCAGATCCAGATAGTCGTGCAAAAATCCGTTTTCCCCCACGCGCACGCTCTGCCCGCTTTCCGCGTCGGTGACGGTATAAGTGCCGTAAGCAGGCTCAAACACCAGCGAAATGCCGCCGATCCCCTCGGCGTATTCCAGGCGGACGGTGGCGCCGGGGGCGCCGGTCACGGCAGACAGGGCATCCCCGTCCCACAACCGCTCCGGCTGCGAAAAGCCGGCGGTCTCTATCTGTGCCGCAGCCGTGATCGGCTGCGCTTCTCCTTCCTGCGCGCCCGAATGGAGCGCCAGCAGACCGCCGAAGAGGATCATCAAGCACAGCAGCAAGCCGCCGCGAAAATATCGTTTGTTCAATGCAGTTCTCCTTCGTAGTTGATCTCCATCACAGCAAACATCCCCCATCCGCTGACTGCCCGGATGTGAAAATTGTCACAATTCAAAAAAATTCTTTGACAAATGCCGTACCGTGTAGTATAATGGCAATATAGGAAAAAGTGTTTGACAGGAGGCTTTTTTACATGGCTTTTTTTGATGAAATCGGAAAGAAGATAACGAAAACCGGTCAGGATGTCATGCAGAAGACAAAAGACACCGCGGAAACACTGCGTCTGGGCGGACTGGTTTCCGATGAGGAAAAGAGAATCAACGCGTGGATGACGCAGCTCGGCAATGCATACTTTACCCTGCACGCCTCCGACCCCGAGCCACAGCTGGAGGCGCTGATTGCATCCATCCGGGAATCGCAGGAAAAAATCGCGGAATATAACGAACAGATCAAAAAACTCAAGGGCGTTGCCGTCTGTCCCCAGTGCGGGCGCGAGGTCGCGCACGGCGCAACCTTTTGCAGCAGCTGCGGCGCGTCGCTGCAGCAGAGCGCACAGGAACAACCTGCATCGGAGCAGACGCAACAGCCGGCAGAGCCGATTTGCCCCAAGTGCGGCGCAAAGCTCCCGCCGGACGCCGCATTCTGCACCGTTTGCGGCAACAAGCTGTGATCGAACGGTTTTTCACATGCATTCCATGCCGGATACCGGGTGCAAGCCTGGTGATCCGGCATGCTTTTTATGCCCGGCAACGCGGCGCGTTCCGCATGTTTTGTGTTCACCGGGCGCATGCATGCCCAATCAACGGCACTTTCGGTTCATAAAAGAAAATTCCCCGCAAAGCGCGCTTTGCGGGGAAACTTTTGTTTGGAACATCGTTCCGCAGAGCAAGACGCCGCGGCATTCTCCCCGCGCGCAGCGCGTTACATGTATTCCGCGTTGGTGGCACTGCGGCCGCAGACAATGGTCAGATTGCCGTTTCGGGTGCGCAACGCATCCAAAAATTCCTTTTCCTTTTTGGTATCCTTTAGGCGCACATCGTATGTAATGTCAAACATACTGCCGAGATTCGTGGTGCGCACGCGCACCTGCGTGGCAGAAAGCGTATACTCTTGAAAAATATCCTCAAATACCGTGGAATAGTCGATATTCTCCGGCAGCATGATACGCAGCTCACGGTAGTTGGAGCCGCTGTGCTCCCCGAAGCGCGTCAGCGCCAGAATCAGGAACACCGCGCACAGCAGCAGCGTGAACAGCAGACCCACAAAAGCGTAACCCATGCCGCAGGCAATGCCTGCCGCCGTACCCAAAAAGATCAGCATGATGTCCTTTGCCGAGCCCTTGGCAGAGCGGAAGCGGATCAGCCCGAAGGTTCCCGCGACGGCAACGCCCGCGCCGAGATTGCCGCTGACCATCAGAATCATCATGGCCACAATCGACGGCAGCAGCACCAGCGCCATTGCAAAATTTTTGGTGCCGCCTCCCTGCCGCAGATAGCAAAACGCCAAAATCAGTCCCGTTAAAAGGGCAATGGCAAAACTGATCAGCAGTCCCGCTGTGTCAAATCCGCCGGTCGAGGTGGAACTGCGGATTAAATTGGAAAACAAAAACTCAAACATTCTCTACTATATCCTTTCCATACCATTTATACGTTTCCGCCAACAATCAATAATCGTGCATAAACAGATTCAACACGCTGTGCTCTTCTTTATAGATGTTACCGTATTTGGAAAATGAGTGCGGAAAAATCTCCATTTCGCTCATCAGCCGTGCCATCCAAAGCGGCACCGCGCCGCCCGCCTTGACCTCCATCAGATGATCGCAGCACATGTGCAGCGGCGTTGTGCCCTCCAAACCGTAGCCCAGGGACAGATGATCCCGCCGATAGCAGATGTCGTGGTCAAAGGTCACGCGAAAGGCGGGATCCTCAATGCCGTACCATGCCGTGCGCTTGTACGCGATCAGAAGCATGGGAACGATATGATAAAATGACATGAAATAATCAATTTCACGCAGGATCTGCTCATTGGGACCTGTCGGACGGATGCCGCGCAGTAAATAGTCCTCCTGCTCCTTGAGCGTCATGCTGACGCGACGTTTGTATACGACGCCTTCATATTTCTTTTTGATTTCAACAAAGACCGTGTCGTCTTCCCCCGGCACACCGTAGCTGCGCACGCGCAGCTTTTCCTTGTACTCCGCCGGCTTTGGACGGTCGATAGAACGGGAAATCAGCAGGCTGTCCGGCGTGTCATAATAGATATTGCAGATCTGTGCCTCACCATACTGATCGATTTTCATATGCTCCGACAGGCGGCGGCACAGCGGCTCGTATTTTTCTGCGGCAACCGGATACTTCTTTTCAATTCGCTTGAAAATATAATGAAACTCTTGTGCCAAGCACATTCTCCTTTCCGCACGATTTCTGCGGTGCGCGGCAGTTTGCCTGCCGCCGACATCTATACCGTAGCATACCAATGTGACAACAGTATGACGGCGGAAAAACTCATAAGTCGAGTTTCAGATCATTCTCCCGGATCCATCCGAGCTTGCGCATCACTGCGGCAAAGCACCAGGACAAAACCGCGGGCAGCACAATGCAGACCAGTAAAAGACCGATCCAGTCCATCACACCCGGCGTCACCGCCGCAGCACCCTGCGCCGCAGCCGCTTCCGAAGGCTCCAGCCAGCCGGTGATCACGCCGATCGGACCTACCAGCCCGCAGGTGCCCATACCGGAAGAAACGGGCGCACCGTTCATCTGCAAGCGGAACACACAAGTGGCAACAGGGCCCGTGATTGCAGAAGCAAGGATGCTTGGCAGCCAGCAAAGCGGATGCTTGACCAAATTCGGCATCTGCAACATGGAGGTGCCCAGTCCCTGTGAGACCAACCCGCCCCACTTGTTTTCGTGAAAGGAAATCACCGCAAATCCGACCATGTGACAGCAGCATCCTGCCAAAGCAGCGCCGCCGGCAAGCCCGGTCAGCGAGAGCGCCGCACAGATCGCGGCGGAGGAAATCGGCAGCGTCAGCGCAATGCCCACCACAACGGCAATAATCACGCCCATAATCAGCGGCTGACACTCTGTCGCCCACATGATCAGATTTCCGATCCAGCTTGCAACCTTACCGATATACGGCGCGCACAGAATACTCAGAAAAGCGCCGACCAGAATGGTGACAAGCGGCGTTACCAATATATCAATCTTCGTCTCTTTGGAAACCGCCTTGCCGATCTCCGTTGCAACAATGGCAATCACCAGCACCGCAAGAGGGCCGCCGGCGCCGCCCAGCGCATTTGCCGCATAGCCGACCGCCAGCATGGAATACAGCACCAGAGGCGGCGCCTTGAGCGCGTATGCAATAGCCGCTGCCATGGCAGGGCCTGCAACGCCGGATGCATAAGCACCGATCTGCACCAACTGCTCAGACAGATACGGAATGTGCGTGTATTTCCCGACGGTTGAAATGATCGTGCCGATCAGCAGTGAGGCAAAAAGCCCCATTGCCATGGCGCCCATAGCGTCAATAAAATACGCCTTTGCGCTGATCGTAATATTCTTTCGCGCCAAGAAGGCCGAAAAACCGCCTTTCTTCTGATTCGGTTTCTGCGTTTCTGTTTTCATTGTCTTCCCCTTTATTTACGCTTATTTACGCTCGGCAGCGTGCTGTCGGTTATTCCAGATTCAAAAATGCTTCGTCAATGACCTGCGTCGCCTGCCGCTTGAGGCTGTCGAGCGTCACGGAGACACCGTGCCGCTGCGCCATCTGCTCGGTATAGTTTTTCATCAGGTGCACACCGAAGGAATGGCGGTTGTCCGCGTTGGCGGAATACTGCCCCTCATAATGGATTACTGTCGGCGTCAGCTGCGCATTTTCAATGGAGACGCCGCTCTGTGTCTTGACGATATCAAAGGTGAACAATCCACCCACCAGATTTCCTACATTCAGCATCCCGCCGAAAAAGTTGCCCAGCGAATAGGTGACCAGCGTTTTGTGCCCGTCCTCGCCATCCAGCCAGGTGATCGGCATCAGCGTGTGCGAGTGCATGCCCAAAACGACATCCACATTTTTTGAGGCAAGATAGTTCGCCCATCGGGTCATTTCCGCATTGGGCTGCGTGATGTTCTCCGCGCCCCAGTGCATGGAAACAACAACCACATCTCCCACATTTTTTGCCAGCGCCACCTGCCGGTCGATGCACTCCTCTGTCGGATAAGGAATGACACATCCGTTGGAGAGCACACTGTTCGCATTTGCGTTTGTGAACGTGGTATAGGAAAGAAACGCAATTTTGATTCCGTTCTTTTCCACCACGCGAATATTGTCAAAGTCCTCTTCCGTATAGCCGCCGATCGCCGTGACACCGTCCAGCGCGGAAAACAGCTGTGTCGTCTCGGCAACGCCCTTCGCGCCCTGATCGGTCATATGGTTGTTGGCGAGATTGATCACGTTAAAGCCAACCTGCCGCAGATCGTCAGCAATGGCAGTCGGCGCGTTGAATGACGGATAGCCGCTGATGGAAAAGCTCTTCGCCACCGGCCCCTCCTGGTTGACATATGCCACATCCGCCGCGGCAATCTGCTCTGCCACGCCTTCATACATCGAGGTGAAAACATATTCTCCCTCACCGCGCTCCTTTGCGTCGGCATAGATATCATCGTGAATCAGATTGTCGCCGACCGCCAGAAAATGAACGGTCTGTTTGTCCGTCTGCGGCGCATTGGAACCGGTATCTGCACGCTGCTCGGCAGGCTTTTTTTCGCTTTGGCTCGTGCTCCCTTCAGGCTCTCCCCCGGCAGAAAAACCGTCCCCCGGGCTTTGGCGCAGATCCAAAGCAAGCGCCGCGCCGAGAATACATAAAATGATTGCAAGCACAATCATCACCGCTGAAAGCCTTTTCCGAATTTGCCGTCTTTTCATCTCGCGCGCACGGTACTGCGCGGCGGTACGATCGCCGTTGTTCATTCCTTATCCTCCGTCTGATATACGGTAACAGTCCGGAATTCAGCACAAATGCCGAATCACTCGTCATATTTCTTGTTATTATACCATATCGCCGTTTTTTTTTCAATACTTAAAGGGAAAGATTTTTCCGCCACACGCCGCTTTCCTCTGTTCCCTGATGGCATGCAGAAAGATATTATTGCAATTTACGTCAAATCAACCAAAAAAATCCAAAAACTATTTACAAATGTAGCCGAAATGTGCTAAACTATAAAAAGAGGAAAAGTCAGGTATTCGCGCCGGCTCCCCGGCCGCATCTATTTGTACAGCTTGTTACGCACGAAAAATCGTAGCATCTCGTCAGTGAAGCCGCCGAAAAAACATCCCCGCAAGCGAAAAGGAACCGAATATGAAAAATCATCCGCATACCGAACATACCGATACCGTCCCCTCCCGGGAAATTGAGATTCCCGTGGAGGAAACTGTCTATACACCAGCCGCACAGACACAGCCCGACCCGAGTGCCGCCCCGGAAAAGCCGGCGGAGCAAGTGGACTTTGACTCCCTTTTGGAGACACTGCGCGTCACGGGACACGGCGTGCCCACCATAGCGGTGAAGATCCCACCGGAGAGCAGCTTGCTCGATGACGATTCCCTGATATTTTCCGTTTCTCCCAATTTGGAAAAAGACGGACAAAACGGAGAGGAGCCCGTTGCGTCGCCCGCCATCAGCGATGCAGAATTCAATGAGCTGATGCAGATGTTTCAGCCCCGACGGCAGTCCATCGTACAGTTGGATAACCCATGGGCAGCAGAAGGAAAAGAAGAAGAAGCGTCTCACTCCGCAAACGGCACTGATATGCCGCAGGTTATTGAGGATTCCTCTGTACTGCACGACATGCAGCAGTGGGAAAAGCAGCTCAACAATTCCATCGAACAAAGTCAAAAGGAGACGGCACCGAACAGCGCCGCAACCACAGAATTTGATCTGCTGCTCCAGAATTTAGAACAAAGCAGAAAACACAGGGACGAAGAGGCGCAGTCAACCGCCGTGTTCGATTCGCCCGCCGCGGCTTCCCCCGCCGAGCAAGCCGTGCAAATCCCTGAAGTCCCCACACCCGCAAAAAAAACCGGCGGCCTTTTGGCGCGGATTCTCTGCACCGCGTTGGCGGTTTTGATCATCTGCGGCGCGGGACTGCTGGTGCTGGGCAACACCGTTTTTCGCGGGCCGGGCAGTGCATTTCGGGAAAGAGCGGTGACAGAACTGCATTCGCACGCAATCACACGCTGGATACCCGCTGTTTTTCTGACACAGGATGAAATCCGGGATATTCTGACGCAGGCGCAAGGAGAGACAGAATGATGCAGAACACGCCATCCCCTGCAAAAAAGCGCAACCGTTTTTATCCGCTGCTCCTGTTGATCACATTGCTTTTTCTGGTCGGTGTTTTTGCAGGGAATTATATTTTAAAAAGACACATCCGAACCTATGAGGCCAATCACCCGCAGACTGCCGCGCGAAAGGCCTTTACCCGCCTGTATCAGCAGCAGGACTATACCGAGCTTATGCACTTTGACGCCCTTGCCAAGCAAAATGCAGGGGGACAGAGAGCCGTGCCGGCAGACTATCTGAAAAACTATCTTTCCGGCAAGACGCTTTCCTATGCGCCGGATTCAAGCGATGCGCAAAGCTGCACCTACACCGTCAGCGCAGACGGCACGCCGTTTTCCTCATTTACACTTTCGTTCAGTCACAAGGCGTCCGGCGGTCAGTATTGGGTGCTGACCGACGCACATCTCATGCTGCAGGGAAATCAGGAAGTCACCGTGCGCGTTCCGCACGGAATGACGCCGATAGTCAACGGAGAGGTGCTGACCGAGCAGTACCGAACGGGAGAGCAGGCGCTGCAAACCCCGATCCGGGAGTATCTCCCGGATTCTCTGGATACCTCGCAGCTGTACTTTGATCTGTATACATACGGTTCGCTCTATTGCACGCCGCAGGTGTTGCTGCAGGGGGCGGACGACACGCAGTATGAGGCGATCCCTGACGCAGATGACCCGAGCTGCTATTATTATGATGTGTTCCCGTGCAGCTGCACCAAGGAGGAGGCCGACGTCATGACCTCGGCTGCACTTCAGGCACAGAAGGCAGTGGAGGATTATTTCAGTTCAGACAAAACCTATGAGGAAATAGCCGACAAGGTTCTGAACAATCCCAAAGCGCCTGCAAAGCAGGAAATCATGGCACGCCAGACAAACGGCAACGCCGTCCCGGCGCACGACAGCGTGACATATCCGGAAGAAGACGGCGCGCAGCAGGTCACGCACCTGTACCGTTATGATCAATACACCTATTCCTGCCGCGTCAAGCTCACACGCGTGCTCACCGACAGCCAAACCGGAGAGAAGAGCGTTTTGCAAAGCGATTGCGTTCTGGTGATGGTGGATCCCGGTGACGGCATCTATCGGATTTACAGCCGCATTTTCCTGTGATCCGCACGGCAAAAACTGCGTTCTTTCCCGGTCGTGCCGACCGGGAATGCTCATTTTTCAAAAATTTTACTTACACTTAAGGATAATGATATGATTGATACGATATTGCAATTTTTTGATCTTCCGATCCTTGTCTGGATCGCCGATCACCTGCACTGTGCTTTTCTGAATGTTCTGATGCCGCTGATCACCCTGTTTGGGGAAGACGGTATTTTTTGGATCGCCGTGGCGGTTGTTCTCCTGTTTTTCAAAAAAACGCGCAAGCTCGGGCTGATGCTGGGAATGTCCTTTTTGCTGGGCTTTCTCATCGGCAACTGCATCATCAAGCCCTGCGTCGGCAGAATTCGCCCCTATGACTATTTCGCGGATGTACTCGGCAACCCGGTATTCCGCGATCAATTGCTGGTTGACATCCTGCATGACTTTTCATTCCCCTCCGGCCACACGCTGGTCTCCTTTGAGGCGGCAAGCGTCCTTTTGCTGCAGCGCCGCAAGCCGTGGGGCTGGATTGCGCTGGTACTTGCCGTTTTGGTCGCCTTTTCCCGGCTGTATCTCTTTGTGCACTATCCGACCGATGTGCTGGCCGGGGCGCTGCTCGGCACGCTGTTCGGCGTTTTGTCCTGCCTGATCGTCGGTAAGTTGTGGGATGCCGCCGCTGCACGGCGCTCGGCAAAACGGACGGAAAACGCATGAAGCGCACCGTTGCAGAAAAAACGCCGCTGCACCGCTTTTTGCAGTGGATCACCGTGCTGTGCGGAGGCTGCACGCTTCTCTGCGCAGCCGGCTTTTTCGCACCGATGTGCACCCTTTCCCTGTACGCATCCTTTCCGTCAGACAACAGCCTGACCGTCTCGGCCTACCGCCTGGCGTCAGGCGTCGGTATTGGCACCTGGCAGATTGAGAAGCCCATCTTCTATCTTTTTCTGATTCTGCCGCTTGCGGCTGCTTGCTTCACCCTGCTGTCCGGCGTTTTGCCGCGGGGGATCGGTCAGGCGGCAGTGCTGGTTTGCGGCGCGCTGCAAATCACCGTTTTGGTTGCCGTAAAGCAGCTGTTTACCGCATGGGTCAGCGCGTACCGCGCGTATGTGATTGTTTCCTGGGGATGGTACGCCGCGCTGTGCTTTGCCGCGCTTTTCACCCTGCTCGCGCTGGTTGCGCTGTTTGCCTGGGCGCTGTTGCTATCCCAGCCGGAAAAGAAAGACGGCTAAGCCGGAAAGCAAGCACCCCCCGATCCTGTCCTTTCACGCAAAAAATGCCCGGTGCATCCCTCAAACGAGAGATGCACCGGGCATGTTCTGTTTCCCGCACGGAAAAGCGACTGACCGCATCGCTCCCGCTCCGTCGAAAACAAGGTCTGTGCTTGCAAAAGATCGCACGGAAATATTTACAAGAGCAGTTTTTTGGTGTATAATAATGTGAAAAGAATGTAAGGAAGTGTAAGCCATGGATGAAAGCAGACAGGAAAAAGAAGCGGTTAAGGTTCCGCGGCGGATTCTCGGCGTGTTGCTGTCCTCCGTCGCCGCCGGCGTGGTTCCGCGGATCGGCGCGCCGTATATCGCCATCGGCCGGACGGATGAAACCGCCGCGCTTTGCCGGGATTTGGACATGGTGCGGGCAGGCGGCGCGGGTATGCGCTTTATCGTCGGCCCCTATGGCTCCGGCAAAAGCTTTTTGCTGCAGCTCATGCGCGGCTATGCGCTCGACCGCGGATTTGTCACGGCGGACGCCGATTTATCTCCGCAGCGCAAAATCTGCGGCACAAAAGGTCAGGGCGTTGCCACCTACCGCGAACTGATCACCAACATGGCGTCTAAAGCCGCGCCGGGTGGCGGCGCATTGCCCGGAATCATCGGGAAGTGGTTTTCTTCTCTGCAAACAGAGCTGATCGCACAGGGCTTAGAAGCGGGCACCGAGGCATTTGATCAAAGCCTGACCGCCAAAATTTTCACCGTTTCGGAAAAAATGGAGAGTGAAGTCGGCGGCTTTGATTTCGCCGCCGTGCTCAACCGATACTATCACGCTTATATGGCAGGAGAAGAAGAAACCAAAAGCGCCTGCATGCGCTGGCTGCGCGGAGAATACGCGACAAAGACAGAAGCGCGCGCAGCCCTTGGCGTGGGCAGCATCATCGACGACGACAACTGGTTTGATTACATCAAGCTGATGGCGGTCTTTCTGCAAACCATCGGCTACAGTGGCTTTTTGGTGATTTTGGATGAATGTGTCAATCTATATAAGATTTCCAACCGCATCAGCCGGGAAAACAACTATGAAAAGCTGCTCTCCATCTTCAACGATACCCTGCAGGGGCGCGCACAGGGGCTGATGATGCTCCTGGGCGGCACGCCGCAGTTTTTAGAGGATCGGCGGCGAGGCCTCTTCAGCTATGAGGCGCTTCGCAGCCGCCTGTGTGACGGGCAGTTTGACAGCGGCGCGTACAAAAACTTTATCGGCCCCGTCATTCGCCTGCCCCGCCTGTCTGACGGCGAGCTGCTGGCGCTGACCGAGCGCGTCTGTGCGCTGCACGGGCAGTATTACGGTTGGACGCCGCGGGTCACGGACGCAGACATGGTGCGCTTTGTGCAGCACGCACTGTCCCGTGCCGGCGCAGATGTGATGATCACGCCGCGGGAGATCATCCGCGATTTCAGCGGAATTCTCAATATCCTGATGCAAAACCCCGAAGCCACCTTTGATCGGATTCTCGCGCAAAGCGGCGCACCGTCCACAGCGCAGGCAGAAAGCGATGCGGCAGCGCCGGCGGCGGACGCAGATCATGGAGAAAGCATGCGCCCGGCGCAAAGCGATCAACCCTCTGCCACGCACGCCTTCGACCTGACACTGAACGATATTGACATCTGATCTGCTCGGACAGAAAGGAAAATAACGACATGACGCAGTCACCCGGAGAGCAAAACGCCAATCATGTGTTTTATCGCTATGCTCCCTTTATTCAGGAATATATCTACCGCCACGGCTGGACGGAACTGCGCGGCGTGCAGGTTCAGGCGGCACGGGTGCTCTTTGAGACGGAGGATAATCTGCTGCTGACCTCCTCGACCGCTTCCGGCAAGACAGAGGCGGCGTTTTTCCCCATCCTCACCAGCCTCTATGAGGAGCCAACGCAGAGCGTGGGCGCGCTGTATATCGCCCCGCTGAAAAGTCTCATCAACGATCAGTTCAGCCGCATGGAAGAGGTCATAGAGGAAAGCGGCATTCCTGTCTATCACTGGCACGGCGATATTGCAGCCTCACACAAGAATAAGGTGTTAAACGAGCCGCGCGGCATTTTGCAGATCACGCCGGAATCACTGGAGAGCATGCTGATGAACCGCTCCAACGACGTGGTCCGCCTGTTCGGTCAGCTTCGCTTTGTCGTGATCGACGAGATCCATGTGCTGACCGGCAGCGACCGCGGCAATCAGATCCGGTGCCAGCTGGAGCGCATTGCGCATCTGATCGGCTACCATCCGAGCCGGATCGGGCTGAGCGCGACCGTAGGCGATTTGCGCGCGGCGGCAGATTGGCTCGGCGCAAACACCGGCCGCGCTACGGCAGCACCCCCACCCCCGTCGGCCCCGGTTCGCTGGCGGCTGGCGCTGGAGCATTTTTATCTGCAAAACGACGCGTTCGACCAGACGCGCAAGCAGACGGAGCAGACGCCCGACGCGCCGACCTCACACGCGATGATTGACGCGGGATATGAATATGTATACGCAGCCGTGCGGGACAAAAAGGCGCTTGTTTTCTCCAATTCACGGGAAGAAACGGAATTTGTCACGGCAACGCTCCGTCAGATCGCCAAAAACCGCGGAGAGCCGGATGTCTTTCTGATTCATCACGGCAACCTGTCCGCAGCAATCCGCGAGGACGCGGAGGAGCAGATGCGCTCGGATGCGTACCGCGCCGTCACCTGTGCCACCGTCACATTGGAACTCGGCGTTGACATCGGTAAATTGGAACGGGTGGTGCAAATGAGCGCGCCGTGCTCTGTCTCCTCTCTGCTGCAGCGTTTGGGACGCAGCGGCAGACGCAACGGCGTTCCGGAAATGATCATGGTTTTCCGCGAGGAAAACGCCACACCCGAATCGCCCTTGCCGCAGCGCGTTCCGTGGGAGCTGCTGCGCGGCATCGCGCTGATTGAGCTGTATATCCGGGAGCGCTTCATCGAGCCGCCTGTTGTGAAAAAAATGCCCTTCAGCCTGCTCTTTCAGCAAACGCTCAGCGTCCTGTCCGCCGCAGGGGAACTGACCCCGAAGGCGTTGGCGCAGCGCGTGCTGTGCATGGCGCCCTTTTCGCAGACAGACCGGGAGGACTACCGCGCGCTGCTGCTGTCGATGATTCAAAATGAATTTCTCGAAATGACAGAGGAAAAGACGCTGATCGTCGGTCTGAAAGGTGAAAAACTGACCGGAAATTTCCGCTTTTATGCCGTCTTTAAGGATCAGAACACCGAATACTCCGTTCGCTGCGGCTCTGAGGAAATCGGAACCATATCAGCACCCCCGCCTGTCGGCGACCGCTTTGCCCTGGCGGGCAATGTGTGGGAGGTAGAGGAGCTGGACATCGACCGGCGCCTGATCTATGTGCACCGCGTCGCCGGAAAGATGGAGGTGTCCTGGCCGGGCGAATTCGGCGAGATTCACACCAAGGTATTGGAGCAGATGTATCGGATTTTAACCGAGGACACGGTCTATCCGTATCTCAAGCCCAACGCCGTCCAGCGCCTGCAAAGTGCGCGAAATCTCATGCGAAACGCCGGCGCCCTGAAACACGGCATCGTTTGTCTGGGCGGCATGACCTGGTGCCTGTTCCCGTGGCTGGGCACCCGCTCCTTCCGCACCCTGCGCAAATTCATTCTCGCCAACGCGCAGCACTTCGGCATTTCCCGCATGGAATACGAGGGGTGCTGCTATATGCAGTTCAAAATGGAACAGGGCAACGGAGAATCGCTCATCCGTGCGCTGCTGCATACCGTACAGACAGAGGGCATCTCTTTGCAGCAGTTGGCACAGCAAAGCGAAATCCCCATGTTTGATAAATATGATCCGTATATCCCGACAGATTTGCTGCGCCGTGCTTATGCCGCCGACCGCCTGCGCGCCGACGAGGTCGCAAAGCGTCTGGAGCAGATCGCCGCTTCCTTTGATTGCGGCGACAAGCCTTGACAAGAAAACCCACAGCAGTTATAATAAATAAATGTGAATCGGAAAGAATCATGAAACAAATTGATTGTTCGGAAAAAACACTGTATCTTGACCGGATCGAGGAGGGGATTGCCCTGCTTGAAGACCGGGACAAAAACATGTACGCATGCCAAGCGTCCGCGCT
>DBGFNI010000141.1:0-8507 GCA_048527645.1 Eubacteriales bacterium
CACATCATATTTTTGGGCATTTCGACAACTGCTTACATTATTTTATTACTGAAATACCGAAACATTAAAGATGTTAAGAAAGAGGTGTTTTCTATGAAGAGAGAGAAAGGTTCTTTCTCTTACGCGGTCAGCAGAAGAGCGCTATCCCTGTTTCTTTCTCTTTTGATGATCTTTGCTCTGTTTCCTGCGGGTATGCTGCAGACAGGTGCGACCAGCACAACGTATCCGTGGCGCGTCATTATCGTCAAAGCGAACGGGATGTTGGCGGGTGACGGCGGCGTTTTGTATGCTGATGCGGTAACCAACTCCGCATCACAGGCATATTCGGATGCCGGAGCATCATACGGCTATTCCAACTGGATTGCATCCGTCGGCCGATGCGAATACAATTACAGCAGTATGTCGCGCGGCGGCGAGAAGGTCTCCGGCTGGCCGATTTATCTGTTTATGCAGGGAAAGACATACACAGACACCAGCGGCTACTATTTCTTCAACCAGGCACGGGCCAATACAACGACCATCAGCGGTAATTATTTTGATTACGGCGCAAATGAGGCGCCCGATCTGCAAAACGGCTCCGGCACGGGAACGGGTACGGCGTCAAGTTCCGCAGATGATGTGATTGTGATCAGCAACGGCACGCTGAATCTGATCAACATGAATGTCTATCCCACTGCGTCCAGCAACACAAACGCAATTTATTCCACCGGCGGTACGGTGAATCTTGAAAATTGTGTGCTTTCCACCAACGGGGCGACCGGGGGTACCGGCTCCTTGCTCCATCTGAACAATGCGAATGCAAAGGTCGGTTATGTCCGAAACACCACTGTCAAGAATGATCGGACAAATACCAGCTCCAGTGACTGTTCCTCCGGCATTTATCTGACAAACGGTGCGATCACAACGATCGACGGCAATACCAGCGTGACCTGCGCCAAAGGCGACGCCCTATGGGTGAAGGCGGGGACGCTTGGCACCATTGATTCCACCGGGACCTTTACCGGCGGCACAAACGGCAACGGTCTGTATATCAGTGGCGGTACCATCACGGAAATCAAGAACGGTACCTTTACCTCTACCGGCGTAAACTCCGGCGTGAACATCGCTTCGGGCGGTACGGTCAACACGATATCCGGCGGTACGTTTGACGGATTGGCGCTCAGCGGCACGCTCGGTACGATCACCGGTGGCACGTTCCAGTTTACCAACACCAACAAGAGCGGAACCTATTCCACGATCAGCGGCAAAATCGCCTCCGGCAAGGTTGCGCAGCTGACAGACACGACCGGCAACGGGAAGTTTGTGGTTGTGGATAATTCCAATTTGACCGCGGGCACATATATGGATGTGCCGAACTGCGCATCCGGCTATACCTACACAACCGGAACCTTCGGCAGTTATACCACTTATACCGTGGAACAGATTTCAAATACGATTTCTGTCGCAGATCTCTCTGCCACCGGTACGACGGTGGAGATGGGGTCTTCGGTGAGCATATCAACGACGGTGACATATTCCGGTTCCTACGGTCCGGAGCTGTCCTGGACGGTATCGCCTGCCGGATTGGCAACGCTTTCTGCATCCTCTACCGACACGGCAGCCGCTTCTGTTACGCTGACGGGCGTTGCGACAGGCACGGTGACGGTGACGGCGACGTCTGTATCCGATCCGTCTGTTTCAAAGAGCATCTCCGTCACGGTGACAGAGCCTGCGCCGACGGATCCCGCAGGAGACACGACCGGAACGGGGGTCTGCCTGAATACCACGCCCGGCGCGATCGTATCGACCACGCCTGCATCATTCCCTGAGGGCGGTAACTATGATTCCGGATTTTCTCAGGCAATGATGTTTGACGGGGATGAGGACTCGCAGAACCAGTATTATTCCGATATTTCGGAAGAAACGGTGGGCGCGACCTTTGACCTTCCCTATACGCTGACAAAAATCCGCACTGTCAACGGTGAAATGACGGAAGGATACAACAACACGGTAAAGAGCGTAACGGTGAAGAACCAGGCGGGAGACAGTGTGATTCTGTCCGATGCGATCAATGCGGACAGCAAGGGCATTTCGACCTTTGCGCCGATTGCCAACGGCAGCACGGGCGGCGGCGTTTTGGTGACGCTGGTGAACGGCTCCTATCCGGATTCCGGCTACGGTCACACCGACCCCAACACGGGCAACCGCTGGTATTATGTCCATTTTTCGGAAATTGAGCTGTATACCACGCAGTATACCGTAACGTACGATTCGCAGGGCGGCTCGGACATCGCGCCGACCTATAAGTATATCGGCATTGATTCGGAGATTTCGTCCGAAGTGCCCACCAAGCGCGGTTATCGGTTTGTCGGCTGGAACACCATGCCGGACGGATCGGGCGCCACCACCTATCAGGCGGGCGATGCTTATACCAAGGACGAGGGCAGAACGCTGTATGCCCAGTGGGAAGAAAGACCGACGGTATATTACACAGTCACAGTCAACAGCAACGGAAACGGCACGGTCAGCGGCGGCGGCAGCTATGAGGAGTATACGGATGCTGTCATTACGGCAACGCCCGCTGAAGGGTATCACTTTGTGCAGTGGGATGACGGCAGCACGGAAAGCACAAGAACCGTGACGGTTACCGGTGACAAAACCTACACGGCGACCTTCGCCATCAATACTTATCTGATTTCCTTTGCCGGCAACGGCGCGGACGGCGGTACGGTGCCCGACGCGGTGAGCGTGAACCACGGAGACACCTATCTGGTTCCGGGCAACACCGGCGCTTTGACCAAGACGGGCTATGATTTTGACGGCTGGTCGCTGAGCATGGACGGTGAGGCAGTGACCTCGCTTGCCAATGTCACATCGGCACAGACGCTGTATGCGCGCTGGAAGATCAAGACCTATACAGTGACCTTCATGAGCAACGGCGCGGACGGCGGTGCAGTGCCCGACGCGGTCAGTGTGAATCACGGCGTGACCTATGCGCTTCCGGACAATCCCGGCGCTTTGACCAAGGCGGGATATATCTTCTCGGGCTGGTCGCTGAGCGCCGGCGGTGAAGCCGTGACACAGATAACGGTCACTTCCGATCTATCGGTCTTCGCGGTATGGTCCGTGAGCAGCTTTACCGTCACCTATCACACCAACGGCGCGGAGAGCGGCACGGCGCCTGACAGTGCTTCGGTCGCAAGCGGCGCGACGCACACGGTTTCGGGCAATACCGGCGGTCTTGCAAAAGGCGGCGCGGTCTTCCTCGGATGGGCATGCACGGCAAATGCCGCAGCGGTGGAATACACAGCGGGCGATTTGCTGACGGTCACGGCGAATGTGGATCTGTATCCCGTGTGGGGCGAAAATCAGTTCCGCGTAGAGCCGGATGAACTGACGACGTATGTCGGTGCAGACTGGAATGATCTGGGGCTGATGGACGGCACGCTGCGTGCAACCTTTGAGGAATATGAAGGATATACACGCACGGTGACGGTGTTCTGCAAGTACGCATGGGCAGACGCCTCCAAGCTGGATGCTAACGGCAGACTGATTCACACCGAGAATGACGTCAACACGCTGATTGTCTCCTATACGGTCGGCGGGCATACCTACACGGACGAAGTGACGGTTCGCTATGGTTATTATCCGCTGGACAGCGCGCCGGCGGGCAGTTATGCGACGCTGCTGAACTGGTACAACACGCAAACAAAGAACGGTAAGTATAAGTGGTCGTGGAGCAGCGCGAATAACAGCGGCACGGCGGATTCCAACGCGTCTGCCGCATTCCAGGATTTCATTTACAGCAAGGTCTTTGATCCGGCTTCTCTTGACGCTCCGCTGTCGGAGCCGTACGCCGGCACCAAGGCCACCTACAAGGCGTCTGTCGCCCTGACGGGCAATGCTTTGGCGGAACAGCTTGTGGGCGAGCGCGGCGCACTGATTCACGTGCAGGGCGGCTCTGCCGATGTCTGGCTCTCTGCAGAAAGCTGCCGGGACGCCAACATCACATACTGGTACAGCGACAGCGCGGGCAATACCGCGTACATGACGCAAAGCTGGGATGACTTTGCCGCATTTGTGAGCGGTATCGGCGGCACGGCGACGGTTTATTCCATCGGACAAAGCACGGACAGCAACGCCTGCACCGGCATTGTCACCTTCGCATATTTCACGGATGACGGCGCGGACGGCATTTTGAGCGCCGCGGCGGTGCAGACGGACGGCAGCAGATATTACGCGGCGGTTCCGACTCCCGTTCTGGCGGGATATGAGTTTGTCGCTTGGTATACCGCGCGCAACAGCAACCGCGATTTCGCACCGATCGGTGAGGATCAGACCTATACGGTGGCGGCAGCCGACACCGATGCGACGGTTTATGCAAGATTCAAGCGGGCTACAACGTTTGAGAAAGAACTGTTTGAGCCGTACGGTCAGTCCGGCACCAACGCAATCCGTTTCCTGATGCTGGTGGACAGCACGCAGTATTACCGCGTCGGATTTTTGATCACCATGAAAAAGGCGCTTGCCACCGCGGACGCGATGCAGATTGTGTTTGCAGAGCAAACGGTTGATGATGTGACCTATTCCCACGTGGTGCAGAGCAAGACCGCCGGTGTGGTTTGCACCGCGCCGGGAGACGCGGACAGCGTCCGGCAGAAGGTCTATCGGCAGCTGCAGGCAGGCAGCGTCACGGTGTCCGCCGCTTCGCTGCATCCCGATGCGCAGTATTTCCACACCTTTACGGTGACGGGAATCAGCACCGCAGCAAAACAGAATACGGACATCTATGTCAGAGCCTTTTATGTTGCACTCGACGGCAGTATCCACTACAGTCAGGCAATCAAGGCGTACAATTACTACGATATGACCACGTCTCATAGCTGATCGCGATAGGAGTGTGAAAAAAATGAAAAAAACGGAATATGAGGCACCCCGATTCGAAATCATGGCGTTTGAGACCAGAGAAGACATCATGCTGGCAAGCCTGGAACTGGTTGATACGGATGACGGCGGCGGTGGAAGCATGGATTTTGACGATATTTTCGGCATTTGATCCGGCATAAAAATCGGGGACGGTTAGGATACCGTCCCCGTTTTTTATGCTTGTACGGTTTTGTCATGCGCCGACGGCGCGTCGGCGGGCACAGCGGACAACTGCCGGTAGGTCAGGGCGATCAGAACAGCGGATATCAGTGCGGTGATCAGATCGGAGACGGGCATGGAATACAGCACGCCGCGCAGCCCGAAGAAAATCGGAAGCATCACGGCAAATCCCACGCCGAACACAATTTCTCTCACCATGGAGAGCATCGTGGAGGCGACAGCCTTTCCCATTGCCTGCAAGAAGATGAATGCCGCTTTGTTGATGCAGGCGAGGACGATCATGCACAAATACGTGCGGAAGGCTTCGATTGCAAAATCGGTATAATAGGCGCTCTCGTTGGCGGCGCCGAAGATGGAAATCAACTGCCCCGGGAAAATTTCAACGATCAGCAGCGCGACCGCGCCCACGCAGGCTTCTGCACGCAGCAGCATGGTGAACAGCTTTTTCACCCGATCGTTTCGGTTTGCGCCCATATTGAAGCCGACGATCGGGATGCAGCCTGCGGCCATGCCGACCACGATGGATATGACAATCTGGAAAAACTTCATTACGATGCCGACCACCGCCATCGGAATCTGCGCATACTGTGTCTGCCCGAAAACCGGATCCAGCGCGCCGTATTTGCGGATCATGTTATTGATTGCTGCCATGGCAGCAACCAGTGAAATCTGTGACAGAAAACTGCATATGCCCAGAGAAAGCGTTTTTCCGATGATTCCGGCGTTCCAAATAAAATCCTGTTTGGTGAGCCGAACGGATTTGGTGTGAAACAGATACCAGACTGCCAAAAGTGCCGTGATGATCTGACCGATGACGGTAGCCACGGCGGCGCCGGTCATGCCCCATTTGCAAAGAAAAATAAAAACTGGGTCAAGAATGATGTTCGCAACCGCTCCGGCGAGCGTTGAAACCATGGCAAACCGCGGACTTCCGTCTGCGCGGATGATCGGATTTGCCGCCTGTCCGAACATGTAAAACGGAACCCCCAGGGAAATCCAGAAAAAGTACTCCTTTGCATCGTGATAGGTTTCTTCGTTGACCGTCCCGCCGAACAGCGCAATGATCTGATCGCTGCACAGAAGGTATACGGCACTCAGCAGCACGCTTGCTGCCACGGCGAGAACAACGGCGTTGCCCACGCTGCGGGATGCGTCCTTTTTGCTGTTTTTGCCAAGGCTCAGACTGACAAAGGCGCAGCAGCCGTCCCCGATCATCACCGCGATGGCAAGCGCGACGACCGTCAGCGGAAACACGACGGTGTTCGCCGCGTTTCCGTATGAGCCGAGATAGTCGGCGTTGGCGATAAATATCTGATCGACGATGTTGTACAGCGCGCCGACCAGGAGGGAAATGATGCAGGGAACGGCATACTTTTTCATCAGCCTGCCGAGCTTTTCCTCTGCGAGATAGGATTGGTTATTCTGTTCCATGAATGATATGACCTCCTGAAAATGAAAAAATGCGCAAGTCCTAACTGGACTTACGCACTTGTGCAACACGTTATTTAAATTATAACACGGCGGGGAGGGAAAATCGCAACATAAAATCGATTAAATTGTAACAAAAAGCTGCGCCGGGTTGTTACAATTTTTCTTTCATTCGCCGTTTTGTCCTTTCAGGGGTGGGCAAAACGGCGCTCGGCCGGTTGCCGGAATCTGATAGACTACGTCAAGCAAAGTGTCCCGAATCTGACAGAAGCGCTGCGCACAGAGCGTGCCGCCGGTTGTCATCAGCAACAGCGGCAGCGGCTTTTTACGCGCATCATACGGCGGCTGCACATATGGGTATTCATTCAGAAAAAAACCGTTTCGCTGATAAAATGTGATCCGGCGTCGGGCAAAATCGGTTTTTGGCGGTTCAACCTCCAGGCAGATTTGACCGGGCAGCACGCTGAAAAGTTCATTCAGCATCTGTGCTCCGAGTCCCCGGTTGCGGTATGCCGCATCGACGGCAAAATGCTCGACAAAGGCAAAATCCGAAAACTGCCAGACGGCGATGAATGCCCGGGGCGCCTGATGCGGGTCATCCGGCAGAACATACACCGTGTATTCCTGCCGGTCAAACAGCGCCTTTTGCGCGGCGCGGTCGCGGCGCTCGTCGGAGGGGAAACTTTCCTCCATGATGGAAAAGAGCGTATCAAATTCTTCTTTTCTTGCGATTCGCATCAAAAATCTCCTTTTTGTGATGGCTTTGCCGGGTGCGTGTGCGTAAACATGGGAAAACAACAATCCCGAAAGCCGTACAAGCGGCTTTCGGGATGTCGAACCGAGTCAGATTTGAACTGCCGGAAAGCTTTTGCCTTGCGGCAGACACTGCGGATGAGCAGTACTGCCGATGCACAATCAGTTCTGCGGCACAACGACGCGGATGCGCGTTGCTGCGCGGAACACGGAATGCAGTAAAAACGTCAGCGCTTGGAGAACTGCGGTGCGCGACGGGCGGCTTTGAGGCCGTATTTCTTTCTTTCCTTCATACGAGGGTCACGGGTCAGGAAGCCTGCCTTCTTCAGTGCGGGACGGTAGGTCTCGTCTGCCTGAAGCAGCGCACGGGAAACGCCGTGACGGATTGCGCCTGCCTGACCGGAAAAGCCGCCGCCCTTCACGGTGCAGATGATATCAAACTTGCCCATAGTGTTGGTCACATCAAAGGGCTGGTTGACAATCAGCTTCATGGTTTCCAGACCGAAATAATCGTCGATATCGCGGCCGTTAATGGTGACAGAGCCGGTGCCGGGCATCACACGTACGCGTGCGATGGATTTTTTTCTTCTGCCGGTGCCGTAGAAATAAGGTTTTGCACTTGTATACATGTTCAATCTCCTTCCTGCTGCTTAATCCAAAGCAACGGGCTTCTGCGCCTGATGCTTGTGCTCGCTTCCGCTGTACACTTTCAGACGAGTGATGCTCTTGCGGCCGATGGAATTCTTCGGCAGCATGCCTTTTACCGCCAGCTGCATCGCCAATTCCGGCTTGGTAGCCATCAGGGTTTTGTAGGAAACTTCCTTCAAACCGCCGATATATCCGGAATGATGGTAGTACTTCTTCTGCTCCAGTTTTTTACCGGTCAGAACGGCTTTGTCCGCGTTGATGATGATGACGAATTCGCCGCAGTCAACATGAGGGGTGAACTCCGCGCGGTGCTTGCCTCTCAGAATGTTGGCAGCTTTTGCTGCGGTCTTGCCCAGCGGCACGCCTGCAGCATCAATGATATACCATTTGCGGTCAACGGTATTCTTGTTTGCCATAAATGTAGACATTTGCATATCCTCCGTTTTAATATAGATAAAAATCCGGGTTTTTCCGCTGTGCAGCGGCAAAAACAGATTTTCAGCCTTGTTATTATAGCATGGGTACTTTGGCTTGTCAATAGATTTTTCAAACTTTTTTTGAAAATTTCGATTTATCTCTTCAACATCTCCTGT
>DBGFNI010000142.1:0-14646 GCA_048527645.1 Eubacteriales bacterium
ATGCCGCGCTCCCGTTCCAGATCGTTGGAATCCATCACGCGCTCTTCCGTCGCCTGATTCTCTCTGTAAATGCCGCCCTGCTTGAGCATTTCATCCACCAAAGTAGTTTTGCCGTGGTCGACATGGGCAATGATGGCGATGTTTCTTAAATCCTCTCTTACCAATGGTGCTCACTCCTGTCTGTATATTTCCGTTTTCATTTTCATATTCTAATTGTGACATAATATGATAGCACTCTATTTTTACAATTCATGCTATATTTTGTGAACAAAAAAGAAGATATGTCAGGAAAATCAGAATTTTCCGGAAACGGGGTCGAATATGTTGGAAAATAAGCAGAATCCTATCCGCACACCGGAGCTGCCCCCGCTCAAAGAACAGATTCAAACCGCCGTCATCATGGCAGGCGGAAAAGGCACGCGCCTGCGCCCGCTGACCGCAGGCATCCCAAAGCCGCTGGTTCCGGTTGCGGGAGAATGTGTGCTCTCCCATACGCTGCGCCTGCTGGCGCGCCACGGCATTCGCCGCGCGATTCTGACGCTGCAATACCGGGGCGGACAAATTCGGGAAACATACGGAGACTCGTTCGAGGGGGTCGCGCTGCAATATGTGGAAGAGTCTACACCGCTGGGAACCGCGGGCGGCGTCAAAAACGCGCTGCTCGCCGCGGGCGAAACGCAGGAAACGGTTTTGGTCATGAGCGGCGATACCGTTTGTGATTTCGATCTGCATCAGATCATCCGCCGCCACTTCGCACAAGGCGCCGCGGCCAGCATCGGCTTGGTCGCTTTGGATAATCCGGATGGCTTCGGGCTGGTGCAGACCGACCCAATGGGGCGCATCACCGCGTTTTTGGAAAAGCCGCCGCGATCTGTTTGGCAAACCTTCCCCCTCCGTCTGATCAACACCGGTATATATCTTCTCTCCCCCGCTTTTTTACAGCGTATTGCGCCGCATACCGTCGCCGACTTCGGGCGTCAGATCTTTCCCCGGGCGCTGCGGGACGGGGTGTTTCTGCTCGGGGTCGAGATGCACGGCTATTGGTGCGACATCGGTACGGCAGACGCATTTTACCGCTGCAATTTTGAGGTTGCCGCACAGGCCGACAGCAAGGTGCGCCGGCATTTCTGCGCGCAGCACTCGATTGCGGGCAGAGACTGTCACATTGCGCCCGGCGCCAGAGTGGAACGCTGTATATTGATGAACGAAATCACCGTGGAACCGGGCGCGCATCTGGAGGGTGCGATTCTGTGTGACCGGGTGCGAATCGGCGAAAACGTCACCGTGGGCAGAGGCGCCATCATCGGCCCCGGCGTTATCCTCCCGCCGAACACCGCCGTCGCGCCGGGCACGGTTTATACCTGATGCACAAACGGCAGGCGTGCTGCGCTGCGCAGCACCCCCGTTTGCACACCGCTATCCCGCATCCTCGGTCAAAAGTCCCTTCAGATGCAGATACAATAGAGAAAGCAGCAGAGCCGACATATCGTCCGGGTGGGAAATGCCGCAACGGCAAAGCATCCGATACAGTGAGCCGTCCGCTCGTAGCAAATGATTTCTCATCCACAGACCCAGCGTGAAATGATATCGGGTCAGCGAGCTGTATGTGCCGTTGCGCATCTCGTGCAGCAGCTGCGGCGAAAGCGCCTGTTCGGCCTGATACAGCGCGCGGCAGATTTCTCTGTCCATTTTCATATAAAATCCTCCGCTTTACGTTTATGTAACGTATTTTACACGAAGAAATATGTTAATGTCAAGTATCATACGTCACAAAAACGTGTAATTCGCATTCAAGACGAGGAAAATCATGAGAAAACTGCAATTTGAATCACAAAAGAATATCATCTCCCAAACCTTAAAGCTGCATCGCATCCGCAGCGGTCTGACACAGGCGCAGCTTGCGGCACGGATGCAGACAATGGGGATCAATCTGGATCAGCAGATGATCAGCAAAATCGAAAGCAATGCCCGCCTGGTGACAGACTATGAGCTGGCGTGCTTTTGCAAGGCGCTTCGCATCACCCCGCAGCAGCTGCTCGGCGCATATCTGGAGGAGTGATACAAAAAGGGACGGTGTTCAAACCGTCCCTTTTTTTCTGTTATCACATTCACTGCGCCAATTTTGCCTCAAGTCTTTGGCGGATCGCGGCAATAAATTCGGCGGAGGTCACCGACGTCACCTGCACGCCCTGATCCACAAGCCCGGTCAAATCCTTGGTCATGATGCCGTCGTTGAGCGTATCAATGCACGACGCCTCAAGCAGATCTGCGAAGCGGCAAAGCTCCGGCAGCGCATCCATTTCGCCGCGCTTTCTCAGCGCGCCGGACCACGCGTAAATGGTCGCCATGGGGTTGGTGGAGGTTTCCTCCCCTTTCAGATAGCGGTAATAATGGCGGGTCACGGTGCCGTGCGCCGCTTCATACTCATATTTGCCGTCGGGAGAGACCAGCACGGAGGTCATCATGGCAAGCGAGCCAAAGGCGGTGGAGACCATGTCGCTCATCACATCGCCGTCATAGTTCTTGCATGCCCAGATGTAGCCACCCTCGCTGCGGATCACGCGCGCCACGGCGTCATCGATCAGTGTGTAGAAATATGTAATGCCCGCTTTTTCAAAATCCGCCCGGTAGCACTCGTCAAAAATCTCCTGGAAAATGAACTTGAACTGCTGGTCATACTGCTTGGAAATGGTATCCTTGGTGGCAAACCACAAATCCTGCTTGGTATCCAGTGCAAAGCGGAAGCACGCGTGTGCAAAGGAGCGGATGGAAGAATCCTTGTTAAACTGCCCCTGCAAAACGCCCTTTCCGTCAAAGTCATTGATAGTCTGACGCGTTTCAACGCCGTTTTCATCCGTGAACACCAGCTCCGCCTTTCCGGCGCCGGGCACGCGGAATTCCGTCGCTTTATAAATATCGCCGAACGCGTGACGGGCGATGGTGATCGGCTTTTTCCAATTCTTGACAACCGGCTTGATCGTGTCAATCAGGATCGGCGCGCGGAACACCGTGCCGTCTAAGATCGCGCGGATGGTGCCGTTGGGGCTCTTCCACATTTCAGACAGGTTATATTCCTCCACGCGCTGCGCATTGGGCGTGATGGTTGCGCATTTGACCGCGACGCCGTATTTCTGCGTGGCGTAGGCGGAGTCAAAGGTGACACGATCCTTCGTTTTTTCCCGTTCGGGCAAGCCCAGATCGTAGTATTCCGTTTTCAGGTCAACGAAAGGGAGCAGCAGCTCGTCCTTGATCATTTTCCACAGCACACGGGTCATTTCGTCCCCGTCCATTTCCACCAGCGGGGTGGTCATTTGAATTTTTTTAAAATTTTCCATCGGTTATTTCTCCTTTTCTGCGCGCTTCAAACGGATTCGCCTTTGGTATAACGGAGCAGGCCGCCTGCCAGCAGCATGCCGATCTGACGGGGGGAGAAGTCGCAGGTCAGGGGGATTTCTGCACCGTTGGTTTCATCCCGCAGCGTGACGCGTCCTGTTTTGATGCTCTCCAAAAGATCGGAAAGCGTCAGCCGGTCGCCCTGCTGCAATTTGTCATAATCGGCGGGATCGGCAAAGGTCAGCGGCAGAATTCCGGCGTTGATCAGATTTGCCGCGTGAATCCGCGCAAAGCTCTTTGCAATCACCGCTCGTACTCCAAGATACAGCGGAACCAAAGCGGCATGCTCGCGGGAAGAGCCCTGCCCGTAGTTGGAGCCGCCGACCACGATGCTCTGCCCCGCCTCCTTCGCTCTCTGCGGGAAGGTCTCGTCGCAGACGCCGAAGCAGAACTGAGACAGATGCGGGATATTGGAGCGGTAGGGCAGGATTTTTGCGCCTGCCGGCATGATATGGTCGGTGGTAATATTGTCGCCGACCTTGAGCGTGAGCTGTGCCGTGAGCGTATCCGTGAGCGGATAGGTATCCGGGAAGGGCTTGATGTTCGGACCGCGCACCACTTCCAATGTTTTCGCCTCTTCCGGCTGTGCGGGCATCAGCACGGCGCTATCGTCAATGCGGAATGCCGCGGGCATCACGATTTCGGGATAATCGCCCAACGTCCTGGGATCGGTGATATAACCCGTCAATGCAGACGCGGCGGCCAATTCGGGCGACACCAGATAAACCTGTGCATCCTTGGTGCCGCTTCTGCCTTCGAAGTTGCGGTTGAAGGTACGCAGCGACACGCCTGCGGAATTGGGCGAAAAGCCCATGCCGATGCAGGGACCGCACGCACACTCCAAAATTCTCGCGCCAGCTGCAATCAGATCGGACAGCGCGCCGCATTCGGCAAGCTGCGTCAGCACCTGCTTAGAGCCGGGAGAAATGGAAAGGCTGACGGAATCGTCGATTTTTTTCCCTTTGAGAATCGCCGCGACGCGGAGCATGTCAGCAAGCGAGGAATTCGTACACGAGCCGATACAGACCTGATCAACCTTCACGTCCGACAGCTCCGTTGCCTTTTTGACATTGTCCGGAGAATGGGGACAAGCCAGCAGCGGCTCCAGCGTCGAGAGATCAATGTCAATGATCCGATCATACACCGCGTCAGGATCGCTTTGCATCGGTACATAGTCCGCGCCTCTGCCCTGCGCCTCCAAAAATGCCTTGGTGGTCTCATCGGAGGGGAAGATGGAGGTTGTCGCGCCCAGCTCCGTGCCCATATTGGTGATTGTCGCCCGCTGCGGCACGCTCAGCGTTTTCACACCCTCGCCGCCCCACTCGATGATATATCCGACGCCGCCCTTCACCGACAGAATCCGCAAAATTTCCAGGCTGACGTCCTTTGCGCTGACCCACGGACGCAATTTGCCGGTGAGATTGACCTTGATCATCTTCGGCATGGTGATATAGTATGCGCCGCCGCCCATGGCAACCGCGACATCCATGCCGCCCGCGCCCATCGCGAGCATACCGATGCCGCCGCCGGTGGGCGTGTGGCTGTCAGAGCCGATCAGCGTTTTGCCCGGCTTGCCGAAGCGTTCGAGATGCACCTGGTGGCAGATGCCGTTGCCGGGACGGGAAAAGCGGATGCCGTACTTTTTTGCGACCGTCTGAATATAGCGGTGATCGTCCGCATTTTCAAAGCCGCTCTGCAGGGTGTTGTGATCGATATACGCCACGCTCAATTCCGTGCGCACGCGCTCGATGCCGATGGATTCAAACTCGAGATACGCCATGGTGCCGGTTGCATCCTGCGTCAGCGTCTGATCGATCCGCAGACCGATTTCCTGTCCGGGGATCATCTCGCCGCAAACCAGATGCTCCCGAATAATTTTTTGTGCTATGGTCAGTCCCATGATTTACTCATCCTCCTTGTTTTTCGCCTGTAAAACATGTTTTTTTGCGCTCAGCACATGTGCCAGCGCCGCCTTTTCCGCCGCGGCGGGATCATGCGCCGCCAGCGCGATGTAAATGTCTCCGTGCTCCCGCATCGCAATCAGGGCGCGCTCCGGATTCTGCACGGACAGCTTGCGGTATTTCAAAATCTTCCGATGCAGGCTGGAAAGCGCGGTGTGAAAGACACTGGAGCCGCAATATTCGTATATATGCTCATGAAAACGGCTGTCTACATCCTTGATCTGATCCGCCATGCCTTTCGCCGTATAGAATTCCTCCATGTCCACAAGCTCTTTGAGCACCTGCAGCTGCTCCGGCGTAATCACCCGGGCGCAGCGTGCCGTTGCCAAGCCCTCGATGCGGCTGCGGATCTCATAGATATCCTCAATGTCCTCCTTGGTGATTCCGACCGCGCACAGCCCCTTTCCGGTATCCCGGAGCAGCTCTGCCTGCTTGAGGCGGTTCAGCGCCTCGCGCACCGGCGTGCGGCTCACGCCCAGTTGGTCGGAGATCTTCTGCTCACACAAAATGGTTCCCGGTTCGATTGCCCCGCTGAGAATATCGTTTTCCAACGACTCAAACACAATGTCCGCCCGGGAGACAATCCTGCTTTCTTCTCTGTCGATTGCCATGCTTCAGTCCTCCTTTTTCCAAGGATATTTTCCGCCGGTCAGCGCGTCCAGATGCTCCAGTATTTCCTCCTCGGACAGGGCGCTGACTCTGCCGTTTTCGTATTCGGCGTCAACCCATTCCTTCATCTTCTGCACCAACGGATCGCGCTTTTGCACCTTTTGCGCATCGGGCAGTGAAAAATACTCATTGATCCAGTATGCGATGCCCGCCAAACCCGCGGTTTTGGTAATCATCACGCCGGCTGGACGGTTGAGGAATTTCTGCGTGTCGAAAATGTTGTATATTTCCTCATCCTTCATCAGCCCGTCTGCATGAATTCCCGCCTTGGTCACATTGAAATTCTTGCCGACAAAGGGGGTCATGGGCGGGATTTTGTATCCGATTTCGTCCCGGTAATAATTTGCAATATCGGTGATCGCCGTGGTGTCCATTCCATCCAGCGAGCCGCGCAGGGAGGCATATTCAAAAACCATCGCCTCCAGAGGCACATTTCCGGTGCGCTCACCGATGCCGAGCAGCGAGCAGTTGACAGACGCCGCGCCGTACAGCCACGCGGTAGAAGCATTTGCCACCGCCTTATAAAAATCGTTGTGCCCGTGCCACTCCAGCATTTCGCTGGGAACATCGGAATATTGCTGCAAGCCGTAGATGATGCCGGGCACGCTGCGCGGCAGCGCCACCTCGGGATAGGGAACGCCGTAGCCCATCGTGTCACAGGCACGGATTTTCACCGGGATTCCGGCGTCCCGCGACATTTTTTGCAGCTGGTTGACAAACGGAACCACAAAGCCGTAGAAATCCGCGCGGGTGATGTCTTCCAGATGGCAGCGCGGCATCACGCCCTCCTCAAAGGCGTCCGCCACCGCAGCAAGATAATGATCCATCGCCTGCTTGCGCGTCATTTTCAGTTTTTTGAAAATGTGATAATCCGAGCAGCTGACCAGAATGCCCGTTTCCTTGATGTGCAGATCCTTCACCAGCTTGAAGTCCTCCCGGCTGGCGCGGATCCATGTTGTGATCTCCGGGAAGCGCAGTCCCAGATCCTGACACCGCTCAATCGCTTCGCGGTCCTTCTTGGAGTAAACAAAAAATTCGGTCTGCCTTACAATCCCGTACGGGCCGCTCAGACGAGAAAGCAACTTGAAAATCTCAACAATCTGCTCCACCGTATACGGCTCACGGGATTGCTGCCCGTCACGCATGGTTGTATCGGTAATCCAGATTTCCTCCGGCATCCCCATCGGCACGCGGCGGTGATTGAAAGGGATTTTCGGAATCTGGTCATAGCTGTATATGTCACGGTATAAATTCGGCTGTTCCACATCCTGCAGCTGATAGCGGTAGGATTTTTGTTCCAGCAAATTTGACTTTGAGGATATTTCCAGCATATTCGCACCTCCATCTCGTGTACTTGTATACAAGTATACAACTTTTTTGCCAATCTGTCAAGGCAGCAGCACAATTTTTCGCCGGTGCTGCCCTCACCGAAAGCGGCACAAAAAAGCCCCGGAAACAAATGCGCTTGCATTTGTTTCCGGGGGAGCGGATGCAAGGATCACAGCAGGATGCAGATCAGCCCCTGACTGCCTTCGTTGATAATCCGCTCGATCGTCTCCACCAGCTTTTGCCGCGCGTCAAGCGGCATATGCTCCAGCTTGTTGTGCAGCCCCTCGTTGATCAGTGCGTGAAGCGATTTGCCGAAGATGTTGGTCTCCCAGATCTTCAGTCGGTCCTCTTCAAATTCGCGCATCAGATAGTTCACCATTTCCTCCGACTGCTCCTCCGTGCCGACCGTCGGAGAAACCTCAGCCTCAATATTTGCGCGAATCATATGGATGGAGGAGGCGCTGGCCTTCAGCTTCACGCCCCAGCCGCCGTTTTGCTTCACAATCTGCGGCTCTTCCAGTTGCAGATCGCTGATCTGCGGCATGACAATCCCGTATCCCTTCTCATTGACGTCGTCCAGCGCCTGCGCCACGCGTTCAAACTTGCTTTTCATCACTGCAAGCTGCTGCAACAGGGTGAAAAGCTCCTTTTCATTGCTGACGGCAAAGCCGGTCTGCTCGCTCAGGGTATCGTAAAAGGCGTTTGCGGGCAAGGTCAGACGGACACGCGCACTGCCCTGCCCCAGGGCAATCCCCAGCAGCTGAGCGTCGGTAATCTGATCGCCGCAGATTTGCTCCAAAAACTTGGTTTTGATCTCGCCGATTCTGCGTATCGAATTTGCTGCCTCTAAAATGCGCTTGAGCATTTCTTGCTTCATTGGATGCTCCGGGGGGAGCGCGCTGAGCCACGTCGGATATTCCAGACGGATTTCTCCCACCGGAAACTCCAGCAAAACCATCTCCAGAATTTTTCGGATATCATAGATATCCAAATCCAAACAGTTGACCAGTGCAACCGGCGCGCCGTATTTTTCCTCCAGCTCCATTGCAAGCGCGATAGAGCTGACATCCTCCGGCGTTTGGGAATTGAGAATGATGACAAACGGCTTTTTGCACGCCTGCAGCTCCGACACGGTCCGTTCCTCGGCAGCAATATAACTGTTGCGGTCGATCTCGCCGATGGTGCCGTCCGTCGTCACCAGCACGCCGATGGTCGCATGCTCCCGGATCACCTTTTGCGTTCCCGTTTCCGCCGCTGTTTCAAAGGGAACCGGCTGCTCAGACCACGGCGTGTGCACCAGACGCGTTTCCCCGTTTTCCTCCGCGCCCAGCGCCTGCGGCACCATAAACCCGACACAGTCCACCATTTTCACCTGCATCGTCGCGCCGTTTTCCTCGTCCAAAACCACCGTGACCGCCTGATCGGGAATGAATTTCGGCTCTGTCGTCATCACGGTTTTTCCTCTTGCGCTCTGCGGCAGCTCGTCGCGCGTCCGCTCCCGTTCGTATTCATCCGGGATGTTCGGGATGACCAGCTGCTCCATGAAACGCTTGATAAACGTACTCTTCCCGGTGCGAACCGGTCCGACAACGCCCATGATCACATTGCCGCCCGTCCGCGTGGCAATATCCTCATATATATTTGTATTGGTATTGACCCGGTTTTCCAATGCCATGTCCTCCGCACATTTCTTTTGCTTTATGCTTATGCGCGTCTGACACAGAATATGACTGAACCGCGGCGGCGCGCCGCGCACCTTTTTTCGCCGCCGCAAAAGAACGTGCACACCCGTCAAAATCAGCGGTTCCTATGCAAAGAAAGGGCATGCCGTGTGAAAAAACGGCATGCCCTTTTTGTCCCTTTCGGTACAACGGTACGGTGGTAATTTGTCAGTGGGTGAAATAGGAAATATCCGCCTGCTGCAAGGCGTACTTTTCCGTGACCTTTTTGTTTTCCCGGATGTTTGCAATGTCATCCGCGATCATCGCCGCGTAATGCTCGCTGTTAAGATAATCGGTGAAATATTCTGTCATATCGGAATAATCCGCATTGCTCCAAGGCGATGCGGGCAAATCGACCCGCTGCACAATTTCAAAGCCGTAATCGTCCGTAACCAGCGTGCACGCACCGACCTGCAGCTGCAAAACGGCGTCGGTCAGCGTTTCGTTGAAGACCGAATAAAAGTCGGAGACCAGATACCCTGCCGCAAATTTTTCACTGTCGGCATCCTGATTATACTGCTCTTGCAGCACGTCAAAATCGCCGCCCGCCTGCACCTGCTGCAGCACGCTCTGCGCCAGCGCCTCTTTTTCCGCGCGTTCGGCTTCGGTCAGCTGACGGGTAATCAGCTTGCCCGATTCATCGGTTTTGGCGCTGCCGTCCTCGTTGAGCAGATTGATGCCGTCCGTTCGAATCAAAATCATGCGAAACGCCGCGTAGTGCTTTTGATAAAAAGCGTTGACATCCTCGTCGGAGATGCTCACACTGCCCTGCACCCCGAGCGTCGACGAGCCGTAGAGCTTCTGCCGCACCGCGTTTGCCTTTTCTTCCATAATCAATATTTCACGCAGCGCGTCATAATCAATCCCCATTTTCGCCAAATATTCATTCATCGTATCCACCGAGCCGAAATCGTTAATCCGTGAGGACAGATACGAATCAATCTGTGCCACGGCGTCCTCCGATAACGTCAGTCCCAGCTTCTCAAACTGATATGCGCCGATCAGCGTCATTTTCACATTTTCCCGGAACTGCTGCGTGAAATATTCGCCGTTGGTCGTGCCGTCTGAACGCTTCTGCCCGAAAAAGGCGTCGCTGTCCTCTCCGTGATAGCTGTTGAGAAAGCTGTATTTATAAAAAGACATCCAATAGCGCCACATCCCCTCATCCACTCTGACCCCGCCATACGACATTGCCGTCTTTTTTGCAAAGCAAGCGGAAAATGAAAGGCAGAGCGCCGCCGCGAGCAAGACAGCCAAGAGCCTTACCGCCCGGTTGTTGCGACCGTGTTTCATCATGCGTTTCCTCCCGATGCGTCTTTGTTTTCCTTCCGGATGGTTTCCAATTCTTCCAGCATGGTATACAGTGCCGGCACGATTTTGCCCGGCAGACGGCATTGCAGGTAAGGCTTTTCACCGGCAATCAAACGGATGCGGCGGCGCTGCTTCTCCTGCTCATAGCGATCTCCAAGCGTGCTCCATGCGGCAAAATCCAGCTGTGCCACATAGAGCGCAACCCAGCCGTTTTTGTCCTCAATCCGCGTAATCCCGGCATTTTGCGCCAACGCACGCAAATAAGAAATGCCCAGCAGATTTTCCGTTTGTACGGGCGGCGTGCCGAATCGGTCGCACAGCTCGTCATACACATCGTCATAGTCTGCACGGCTCTCCACCGCGGCAATCTTCTTGTATACGTCAATCCGCTGCGCGGAGGAGCTGATATAGCTCTGCGGCAGCGTGGCGTCAACCGACAGCGAAATCACGCACTCCGTTTTCTGCGGTACCGCCTCGCCCTTCTCCTCCAAAATCGCCTCGTTTAACAGTTTGACATACAGATCGTAGCCCACCGCGTCCATATGCCCGTGCTGCTGCGCGCCGAGCAGATTTCCCGCGCCGCGGATCTCCAGATCCCGCATCGCGATCTTAAATCCCGCGCCGAATTCCGTAAACTCGCGAATCGCGTTCAGCCGCTTGCGCGACACCTCGGTGAGCACACTGCTGCGCGGATAGGTCAGATAAGCATAAGCGCGTCTGCCGCTGCGTCCGACGCGTCCGCGAATCTGATGCAGCTGCGCCAGCCCCATCTTGTCAGCGCGCTCCATGATCAGCGTGTTGGCATTGGGCACATCCACCCCGGTCTCAATAATCGTCGTTGAAACCAGCACGTCAATCTCCCCGTTCACCATCATCTGCCAAATGCGATTGAGCTCTTCCTTGTCCATTTTACCGTGCGCGCATACCACACGCACATCGGGAATGCTCTGACGAAGCATGGCTGCCACCGCGTCGATGTCCTCCACGCGGTTGTGCAGCCAGAACACCTGACCGCCCCGGCGCATCTCCTGCCGCACCGCGTCTGTCAGGATCGCCTGATCATATTCCAGCACAAAGGTCTGAATCGGGACGCGGTCGCCCGGCGCCTCGTCCAGAATGCTCATGTCGCGGATCCCGCTCATCGCCATATTCAGCGTGCGGGGGATCGGCGTCGCAGTCAGCGTCAGGACGTCCACGTTTTTAGAAAGCTCCTTGAGCCGTTCCTTCTGCTTCACGCCGAAGCGCTGCTCTTCGTCGATGATCACAAGCCCCAGATCACGGAATGTGACATCTGCGGAGACCATGCGGTGCGTCCCCACCAGAATATCAATTTCCCCGCGCCGTACTCTGCGCAATATCTCCTGCTGCCGCGCCGGCGCACGCATGCGGGAAAGCAGCTCCGCCGTTACGGGAAAGCCCCGCATCCGCGCAAGAATCGTTTGATAGTGCTGCAATGCCAGCAAGGTGGTCGGAACCAAAATCGCCACCTGCTTGCCGCTGAGCACAGCCTTAAAGGCGGCGCGCAGCGCCACCTCGGTTTTTCCATACCCCACATCCCCGCACAGCAGGCGGTCCATGGGAACCGGCTTTTCCATATCGCGCTTGATTTCTTCTGCCGCCTGCAGCTGCGCCTGCGTCTCCTCAAACTCAAAGGTACTCTCAAAATCGCGCTGCATCGGGTCATCCTTGGCAAATGCAAAGCCCGGCGTGCGGCTGCGCGCCGCATACAGCTGAATCAGCTCGTGCGCCATCTCTTTGGTGGCGGCACGTGCTCTTGTTTTTGCGCGTTTCCATTCCGCGCCGCCCATTTTGGACAGCTTGACCCCGCTATCCTCCCCCGCCGCACGGGGACCGATATATTTCGAGATGCGATCCAACTGATCACAGGGGATAAACAACTCATCCGTGCCCGCGTATCGGATTTTGATATAATCGCGGGTGATGCCGCCGGAGGAGGTGATGGACTGGATTCCAAGATACTGACCGATGCCGTGCGCCTCATGCACGACATAGTCTCCCACCGTCAGGTCGTTGTAAGAGGCGATCTTCTCCGCCGCTGACTTCTTTTTTTTGCGCCCCGTGCCGCTTTGCCTGAGCGCCCGCGCGTATGCACTCTCTGCGGGATAGAGGGAGAGCACGACAAAATGCGTGCCGGGCAATTCATATCCCTCCGTGCGCACCCCCTCGGTGAGCAGCGGAACCCCCGGCGTCAGTTCCATGATGCTGCCCGGCAGCTTTTGGGTGCTGGGGATGTTCTCTGCAAAGAGCGTTTGCTGCATCTGCTGTTGGCTGTTGCGGTTCGGCGTCAGCAGTACAATCCTGTACTTCTGCGCGATATAATGCTGTAAATCCTCCAGCAGCAGCGGAATCTGGTCGGCATAGCTGACCGTCTGTTTTGCCTGAAACGAAAAAATACCGGATAGCTTTCGGTCTGCCCCGCCGGCAAAGGTGTTGACCAACACGGCAGGCAGAGCGCCCAGCACCGCGTCAAAATCGCTCTTTCCTTTGCTGTAAACTGCGTATTTCCCGGGCACCAGTCCCTCTTCGATCAGCGTCCGCGCCTGCTCGGTATGACGGAAATCATGCCCCTGCAAGCTCTCGCCGCACCGATCTGTATCACACACAATCACCGGGGCGGCATGCTCCCCCGTGACAAAATAATCCAAAAGGCACACGGGCTTTTCATAGATCACGGAGATATATTTGTCCAAAAATGTGCAGTCGCCGTCTCCCCGCAGCATTTCCAGTTCTTCCGCCAGGCTTTCCCGCGCTTTCTCCCCGGCAGCCTTTTTGAGCTGCGCCGTCACCGTGCGGCACAGTTTCTCTTTGCTTTGCGACGACAGCAGAATCTCTCTGGCGGGGGTAATTTCGCAGCGGTCGATCTGCTCGATTTTCCGCTGCGTCATGGGATCAAAAATGCCCATCTGATCGATTTCATCGCCGAAAAACTCAATCCGCACCGGATTTTCCATTGCGGGCGGGAACAAATCCAGGATGCCGCCCCGCACACTGTACTGACATTTTCCATCAACCAGCTCCACCCGTCGGTATCCGGCGTCGGAAAGAAAGCGGCACAGCTGCTGCGGCGCATATTCCTCGCCGAAACGCAGCGTCAGCGTGTTGCTGCGCAGCACTTCGGGGGGCATGGTGTATTGCAGCAGCGCCTGGGGTGTTGTCAGTACCGCGTCCAATTCTCCCGATACCAGTCCGTGCAGCACGCCGAGCCTCTCGTGCTCAAACTCACGGGAGGCTGTCATGTGATAAAACATAAAATCGCGCTGCGGATAGTGCGCACAGCAAATGCCGTACTGTGCAAAAACCCCGGACAGCTTGCGGATTTCTTTTTCATCCGGCAGCACCAGCAAAACACTGCGCTGCGCGCGATCGCGCAGATCTTCTGTCAGCGCCGGCAGGAATACGCACAGTGCGTTTTCCCCCAAACCCGTCGCCAGCATCGGCAAGGGCTTTTGCCGGCGACTTGCCTGATCGAAGTTTTCCAGCAGATGAATATATTCCCGCTGCGCGCGAATGCTCTCTAAAAACAGTTGGTTCATGAATCACCTATCTCGATTCGGAAAACAATTCGTCCTACTTTCCGTTGCAGCGCTGCATGGCGCCGTCCGTATCGCCCCGGAGGATATCGCACACGCCGAGATAGACCGTCTCCAGTTTTTCCCGCAGCACGTCAAGCTCCTGCGCGCCAAACGGCGAGAGCACCCAGTCTGCCAGCGGCATGCGGGGGTCCGGCTTTTGCCCGACGCCGATTTTGATACGGGGAAATTGATCGGAACTGAGCTGATAAATAATGTCGCGCATCCCGCGCTGTCCGCCGTCCGAGCCGCTCCGACGCACGCGCAGCCGCCCGACGGATAAATTGATATCATCGCAGAGCACGCAGATATTTTGGGGCTCAATTTTGTAAAAATTGGCAAAATCCCGCACGCAGCCGCCCGACGCGTTCATATAGGTCTGGGGCTTGATCAGCAAAACGCGTTTCTCCGCCAAAGTCACATCGTCATACAGACCGTTGAATTTTCCCCGCGTCACATCGCCCCCGCATTTTGAAGCGATATAATCCAGCGCAATAAATCCCGCGTTGTGCCGGGTGTTGACATAGTCGCGTCCGGGATTGCCCAATCCGACCACCAGATGCGTCGGCGGCGTGAGCGGGCGGGACTCCGATTCGATTTTGCGAAATAAATCAAAAATGTTATGCAATGTTCTGTCCTCTGTTTTTCTTCTTCTGTTTATTATAATACAAC
>DBGFNI010000143.1:0-30453 GCA_048527645.1 Eubacteriales bacterium
CTATAATGATACAGAAACCTTGACGGCTTTGCAAATTTGTCCTTGCAAGCAAACAAATTTGCTTGATGACATAATGTATGCCAAAAGCATTTTCTCAAACCCTGCCGCACAAGACTTCTGAATATTATGAACAATTACATTTTTGAGGTGAAGCATCATGAAAAAATTTTATACCATTGACATTGCGGGCATGCAGCGCGATCTGCCCCTGTGCCCGCTGAACAATTCGCTGTATATCGGCGCGTTTGTGATGTTCGGCGATGTGGAGCTGACTGTGCACTGCGCCCGGCAGCTGCTGAAAATCGCGCCGGATTATGACGTGCTGATCACCGCGGAAAGCAAGGGCATCCCGCTGGGCTATGAGATGGCAAAGCAAAGAGGAGACGAGACCTATCTGTTGGCGCGCAAAGCGCCGAAGCTCTATATGCAGAACTGTCAGAAGGTCGAAGTGCAGTCGATCACGACCGAAAAGCGGCAGGAGCTGTATATCGACCAAAAGGACATGGATCAGATGAAGGGCCGCCGCGTCCTTATCGTGGACGACGTAATCTCCACCGGCGAGAGCCTGCACGCACTGGAAAAGCTGGTCGAGGCGGCAGGCGGCAATATTGTCGGCAAAATGGCAGTGCTGGCAGAGGGCGATGCCGCAGCGCGAAAGGACATTCTGTTTTTGCAAAAGCTCCCGCTGTTTAACGCGCAGGGTGAGGCGATCTGACATACGCCGCTTTCTGTCACTATTCGAAAGCAAAAAGCGTGCGCGGCATCTTCCGTCACGTATCAAATAAGAATAATGAGGAAATCATATGAGTATCACCTTTCATGAGCAAACCAAAACCTTTTCCCTGCATACGCCGAACAGCTCCTATCTGATCAGCATCGGCGAGCAAAACTATCTGGTGCATCAGTATTACGGCAAAAGGCTCTCCGATGATGTGACCGATCTGTACCGCCGCGGCTGGCACGCCGCCTTTTACCCGGATCTGCCCAACACCCAGGAGGGCTTTTCTCCGGATCTTGTGCCGATGGAATACAGCACCTTCGGCTGCGGGGATATGCGTGTTTCTGCTCTGGAAATCCGCAACGCCGACGGCAACACCGCGACAGACATCCGCTATACCGCACACCGCATCAAGCAGGGCAAGGAGCCGATTCCCGGCATGCCGTCGCTCTTTCTCGGCGATCCCGCCGAGGCGCAAACGCTGGAAATCGACGCTGTCGACTGCGTCACAGGCGCACTGGTCACGTTGTATTATACCGTGTTTGAGCAACTGGACGTCATCACCCGCCGGGTGAAAATCACGAACACCGGCAAGGCGTCGCTTTGGCTGGAAAATGTCAAGAGCACCTGTGTGGATCTGCACACGTCGGATTATGATCTGGTTCACCTGTGGGGCGCGTGGGGCAAGGAGCGTACTGTCGAACGCCGTCCGCTGATGCACGGCATCCAGACCGTATCCTCCCGTCGGGGTGTTTCCGGCCACTCTCACAACCCCTTTGCCGCGCTGGCACAGCGGGAGGCCACCGAGGAGAGCGGCGAGGTCTTCGGCTTCAATCTGGTTTACAGCGGCAACTTCTCCATCCACACGGAAGTGGACGGCGAAAACTGCGCCCGCCTGGTCATGGGTATTCAGGAGGAGGGCTTTGGCTGGGAGCTTCGCCCCGGCGACTGCTTTGACGCGCCTGAAGCCGTCATGGTCTATTCCGACAGCGGTCTGGGCGGCATGAGCCGCACCTTCCACCGCCTGTACAACCGACATCTGATCACCCCGCGCTGGCAAATGGAAAAGCGCCCGCTGCTGATCAATTCCTGGGAGGCGGCATACTTTGACTTTGACGAAGAAAAACTGTATGACTTCGCAGTGCGCGCCAAGGAAATGGGCATCGAAATGCTGGTCATGGACGACGGCTGGTTCGGCCGGCGCAACGATGACAGAACCTCGTTGGGCGACTGGTATGTCAACGAGGACAAGCTACACGGCGGATTGAAAAAGCTGGTTGACCGCGTGCATGCGCTGGGGATGAAATTCGGCATTTGGTTTGAGCCGGAGATGATCTCGCCGGATTCCGATCTTTACCGCGCGCACCCGGACTGGTGCATCCATGTGCCCAACCGTGCGCAGAGCATTTCACGCTGGCAGTATCTTCTGGATATTTCCCGCAAGGAAGTGCGGGATCATGTCTGGGCACAGATGGATAAAATTCTTTCGGAAAACCCGATTGACTATGTGAAATGGGATTTCAACCGCAACTTCACCGAGGCGGGAAGCGCCGCGCTGGACGCGCAGCATCAGCCGGAGCTCAATCACCGCTTCACGCTGGGTACCTACGATCTGCAAAACCGCCTGGTCACAAACTATCCTGACATTCTGCTGGAAAACTGTTCCGGCGGCGGTGGGCGCTTTGACCCCGCGATGCTCTATTACGCCCCGCAGATCTGGTGCAGCGACAATACCGATCCGATTGAGCGGCTCACCATTCAGTTCGGAACCTCTCTGTGTTATCCCGCCGGAACCATGGGCGCACATGTATCCGCGAGCCGACGCACCGGTGTGCAGACCAAGGGTAATATCGCGCTGTGGGGCACCCATGGCTATGAGCTGGATCCCAACCGCTACACCCCGGAGGAAAAGGAGATTGTCAAAAAGCAGGTCGCCGATTATCACAAATACTACGATCTGATTCACCGGGGCGAATTGTACCGTCTGGTGACGCCGACGGACAATCCGTATTGGTGCGCATGGGAAATCGTCGCAGCCGACGGCAGCGAAGCGCTGGTCACGATTGTGAATATGCGGCAGCAGCCCCGCAACGGACGTTTTCTGCATCTGCGCGGTCTGCATCCGAAAACAAAATACCGCTGCGAAGCCCCCGGCTCCATGTACGACGGCAAAGTCCAATACGGTGACAGCTGGATGTACGCGGGCCTGAATCTCTTCCCCACACAGAAGACGGACGGCAGCAGCGAGCAGTATTATTTTTCTGCAGTAGATGAAGAACAGTAAAGCGAGAGGATCAAAAAATGGCAATGATCACTTACGAGCAGCTGCGGAAAAACGAAACCGTCAATACCTATATTGCGCAGGCAGACGCCTCGCTTTTGGCACTCGGCTTCACCGAGCACAGTTTTGCTCACGTTACGAAAGTAGCGCAGACCGCCGCATATATCCTGCAAACGCTCGGCTATGACGAAAAGGACATTGAGTTGGCGCGGATTGCCGGCTATCTGCACGACATCGGCAACCTGGTCAATCGCGTCGACCATTCGCAGAGCGGCGCCGTGATGGCGTTCCGCATTTTGGATCAAATGGGAATGGACGCGCAGGATCTTGCGGCGGTGGTCACCGCCATCGGCAACCATGACGAGGGCAGCGACGTCGCGGTCAATCGGATTGCCGCCGCGCTGATTTTGGCGGACAAATCCGATGTACGGCGGTCGAGAGTGCGCAATCCGGACAGCGTGACCTTCGATATACACGACCGGGTGAACTATTCCGTGGAGCAGGCACAGCTGAAAATCAACACCGAGCGCACGCTGATCAAGCTCAAGCTGCAAATTGACCCGCATATCAGCAGTGTCATGGATTATTTTGAAATCTTTTTGCAGCGCATGGTCATGTGCCGCAAGGCAGCGGAGCGGCTGGGACTTGATTTCAAGCTAATTATCAACGAGCACCAGCTGATGTAGGCAGGCGGCGCAGATGCAGGATGTCGATACATTCCGCATCCGTCGAATGTTAAATATATGTAAAATTCCAGATGATTCGTCACGTTATTTTACACGGATTTAACATGAAATTGTTTTTCATTTTACTTAGATTTGATATAATTCTTACAATTGTGCGGAAGATGTTCCGAAAAACCGCGGCAATTTCGCACCAAATCACATTATGAGATAAAAAGGCGGTTAACTGCTTATGGAATTCGGCATTTTAACCATCATTGAGCTGATCGGCGGACTTGCGCTGTTTTTGTTCGGCATGAACGTGCTCTCCGATTCTTTGGAACGGATGGCGGGCGGAAAGCTGGAGCAGATTCTGCGCAAGCTGACGTCCAATCCTTTCAAGGGGCTGCTGCTGGGCATTGTCGTGACAGCAATCATCCAGTCCTCCTCCGCAACAACCGTCATGCTTGTCGGTCTGGTCAACTCCGGTATCATGCAGCTCACGCAGGCAATCCATGTGGCAATGGGCTCCGCAATCGGAACGACGGTCACCGCATGGCTGCTGTCTCTGACCGGCATTGAGGGCGACGCACTCTGGATTCAGCTGCTCAAGCCCGCAAACTTCTCTCCGATTATTGCATTTATCGGCATTTTGCTGATTATGGTCGGGAAAAGCCCGAAGAAAAAAGACGCCGGAACAGTTTGTCTGGGCTTTGCTATTTTGATGTACGGCATGGAATTCATGTCCGGCGCGGTTGAGCCGCTGGCAGAAATGGAAAAGTTCCGCAGCATCCTGACCGCGTTTTCCAACCCGATTCTCGGCGTGCTGGTGGGCATGGTGTTCACCGCCGTCATCCAGTCCTCCTCCGCTTCGGTGGGTGTGCTGCAAAGTCTTTCCAAGACCGGCGTGATCACCTATGGCGCTGCGATCCCGATCATCATGGGACAGAACATCGGCACCTGTATTTCCGCCATGATCGCCTCGATCGGCAGCGGTAAAAACGCCCGCGCCGTCGCCGTAGCGCATCTGCTGTTCAAATGTATCGGTACGGTGGTGTGGCTGACCGTGTGGTGCATTGCCGACGGCATTGTCGACTTTGCATTTGCCGGACAGGCTGCGACGCCCGTTATGGTAGCAATCATTCATACCATTTTCAATGTGCTGACTACCGTGATGCTTTTCCCGTTCTCCAAAGCGCTGGAAAAAATCTCCTGCAAGCTGGTTCGCGATACCAAGAAGGGCGCGGAGGAAGAAGCCGTGCTGTTGGATGAGCGTATCATGAACGTCCCCGCCGTTGCCGTCGGCAAAGCGCTGGACGCCAGCGTTTCCATGGCAAAGATCGCAAACGACTCTATTCTCAGTGCGCTGAGCCTGCTCAAATCCTATCATAAGGATACTGCACGGAAGGTCTCGGAGATGGAGACGGAGTTGGATCAGTATGAAGACCGGCTGGGCACCTATCTGGTTAAGCTCTCCAGTTATCAGGTCTCTGACGATGATTCCCGCAAGATTTCCATGCTTTTGCACAGCATCAACGATTTGGAACGCATCGGCGACCATGCAATCAATCTGCTGCATGTCGCGGAGGAGATGCACGACAAAAGCCTCTCCTTTTCCCAGGAGGCGCACGAAGAACTGCGAAAGCTCACCGCCGCCCTGCAGGAGATTCTCTCCATCACGGTTGAAGCCTTTGCGCAGCAGTCCCCCGAGTTAGCGTCCAGCGTCGAGCCGCTGGAGCAAGTGATTGACGCGCTGATCAGCGAGATCAAAAGCCGACATGTTGCACGCCTGCGCAGCGGCAACTGCACCATTGAGCTCGGCTTTGTCCTGACCGATCTGCTCACCAACTGCGAGCGCGTTTCCGACCATTGCTCCAATATTGCGGTCGCTCTGATTGAAACCGCGCACGGTAGCTTTGACACCCATGCATATCTGAACCGGCTGAAGGAGCATCCGACGGAGCGCTTTGAGCAGCAATATAATAAATGGTTGGAAGAGTATTCTCTGTAAACTTACCGTTTTTCCCCTTCTCCGCGCACACAGTGCGCAAAACTTTACAATTGCATGATATTCACAGTCTGCTTTTAACAAAGCAGACTGTTTTTTTACCTGTTTTTGACATGTTTGGGCTGGTAAGCTTTACATAGGAAGCATAAAATGAAGGCGCACAAAAAGAAAAGTGCAAAAACGGAATATGACAGAAATTAAGAAATGAGGTAATGACATGAAACAATTGAATTGGAAAAAAGGACTCAAATCCCTTGCAGCCGGCGCGCTGACCGTATTCTTGGTCTTCTCCGCATGCTCCTGCGGCTCTACAACTACAGACACGCCGACCGGTACAGACGAGAGCGGTGCAAGCAGCGAAGCAAAACAGACCACCGGACAGATCTCCGTAATCTCCCGTGAGGACGGCAGCGGCACACGCAGCGCCTTCACCGAACTGGTCGGCATCGTGGATGAAAACGACGATGATGCAACCACTCTCACCGCCGAAATCACCTCCTCCACCTCCGTCATGCTGACAACCGTAGCGTCCAACCCCCTCGCCATTGGCTATGTCTCCATGGGTTCTCTCTCCAACGAGGTCAAAGCGCTGAAGATCGACGGCGTGGAAGCAACCCCTGAAAAGGTGCTCTCCGGCGAGTATTCGATTTCCCGTCCGTTCCTGGTTGTATATGATGAAGCAAAGCTCTCCGATATCGCAAAGGATCTGATCAAGTTCATCCAGAGCAAGCAGGGTCAGGAAATTGTCGCAAACGAGAAATACATCAGCCATGACAGCACGGAAAGCTACACTGCCTCCGCACTCTCCGGCAAGATCACCGTCTCAGGTTCCACCTCTGTCGCACCCCTGATGGAAAAGTTGGCAGAAGCATATGAAAAGCTCAACCCCGATGTAAAAATCGAAATCCAGCAGACCGGTTCCTCCGCCGGCATCACCGCAGCAACTGAGGGCGCAAGCGATCTGGGTATGTCCTCCCGTGCACTGTCGGATTCCGAGGCTGCAAAGCTGAAATACGAGCAGATTGCAACGGATGGCATCGCAGTCATCGTAAACCTGGAAAACACCTTTGACGGCCTGACGACCGAGCAGGTGAAGAACATCTATCTCGGCGAGACCACCGCTTGGGACGAGGTTCAGAAATAAGTTATGGACAAAGCATGCACAGAAGAAAAGCGAAAGGAATTGCCAAAGCAATTCCTTTCGCCAAAAAAACCACAATCCGCTTTTCCGCAAATCGGTGAAACCCTGTCAATGATGCTGTTTGCGCTGTGCGCCTGCATCAGTATCGTCGCTGTGTTTGCTATCTGCTTCTTCCTGTTTGGCAACGCCGTTCCTGCAATCCGTCAGATCGGTCTGTTTGATTTTCTGACCGGGACGGAATGGAAACCGTCAAAGGAAGTGTTCGGGATTTTCCCCATGATTCTCGGCAGCATTTATGTGACGGCAGGCGCGCTGCTTGTCGGCGTCCCGATCGGCGTACTCACCGCTGTCTTCTTGGTGCGATACTGCCCCCCGGCACTTTACCGCGTGATTAAGCCTGCGGTCGATCTGCTTGCGGCAATTCCCTCCGTTATTTACGGCTTCTTCGGTTTGGTTTTTTTGGTTCCGTCTGTCATGCAGATCTTCCACACCAACGGAAAAGGAATTCTGACGGCTTCCGTCCTGCTGGGGCTGATGATTCTCCCCACCGTAATCAACACCACGGAGTCGTCACTCGCCGCCGTCCCGCAAAGTTATTATGAGGGATCGCTCTCACTGGGCGCAACAGTGGAGAGCAGCATGTTCCGCGTGATGTTTCCTGCAGCACGCTCCGGCATTCTCTCCGGAATTATTTTGGGACTGGGACGCGCCATCGGCGAAACCATGGCGGTCGTGATGGTCTGCGGCAATCAGCCGTGGATTCCCAACTCCGTCACCGCCGGTGCCCGTACCCTCACCTCCAACATTGTTCTGGAAATGGCATACGCCACCGATCTGCACCGCGATGCGCTCATCGCATCCGCAGTCGTCCTGTTCGTCCTGATTCTGCTGATTAACCTGTGCATCTCCGCACTGACAAGAAAGGGAGTGAAAGCATGACCGCAGCACCGATTACACGCCTGCGCAATGCCTTTCACCATCCCGGCTCGCTGGTGATCAAAGTGCTGATTTATCTGTCAGCACTGCTCACCGTCGGCACCATGGCATTCGTTGTACTCTTCATTCTAATTCGCGGCATCCCGAATCTAACCCCGTCTCTTTTCGCATGGGAATACAACACAGAAAACGTATCCATGATGCCCGCGATCATAAACACTTTGGTCACAACGGTGCTCACCCTGCTTGTTGCCGTGCCGATTGGCGTCTGCGCGGCAGTCTTTTTGACGGAATACGCGCCGCGCGGATCCAAAGTAGTTGCATTGATCCGAATCACCACGCAAACACTGTCTGGCATCCCCTCGATCGTTTTCGGTCTGTTCGGATTTCTTGCCTTTGTCATTGCGTTGCACTGGGGCTACAGCATGATTGCCGGCGTTCTGACGCTCGCCATGATGGTGCTGCCGCTGATCATCCGCACAACGGAAGAGGCCATGCTGGCCGTGCCCGAAAGCTATCGGGAGGGCAGCTTCGGCTTGGGCGCGGGAAAGCTGCGCACCATATTCTGCATCGTCATTCCCGCCGCCATGCCCGGCATATTATCCGGCGTGATTCTCTCCATCGGACGAATCGTCGGCGAGACCGCCGCCCTGATTTTCACAGCGGGAACCTCCACGTCGCTTTCCCTCTCGCCGGGTGATTCCGCACGGACGCTTGCCGTGCACATGTACTGTCTGCTCAGCGAGGGACTATACACCGAGCAGGCATATGCCACCGCGGTGGTGCTGCTGGTCATGGTGATCGGCATCAACTTCCTGTCCAAAGTCGCCGCCTCCCGTTTGCAGGGAAAAAAGGAGTCAGTATGAATAAAATCGATATTGAGAATTTAGAGTTGTATTACGGCGAACTGAAGGCGATCAAGAACATCAATCTTTCCGTGGCGCCCAATCGGATCACCGCATTTATCGGTCCTTCCGGCTGCGGAAAATCGACTGTGCTCAAAACCATGAATCGCCTGAACGATCTCGTTCCCGGCTGCAGGATCAGCGGTAAGGTAACACTGGACGGGGTGGATATTTACCGCGATATGGATCCGACCGTTCTGCGCCGCCGGGTCGGCATGGTATTTCAAAAGCCAAATCCCTTTCCTATGAGTATTTATGACAATATCGCGTACGGACCGCGCACCCACGGCATCCGCAGTCACGCAAAGCTCGATGAAATCGTTGAGCAGGCGCTGCGCGACGCCGCACTGTGGGAGGATGTGAAAGACCGTCTGAAAAAAAGCGCTTTGGCACTCTCCGGCGGTCAGCAGCAGCGTCTCTGCATCGCGCGTGCGCTCGCCGTCAAGCCCGAGGTGCTGCTGATGGATGAGCCGACCAGCGCGCTGGATCCGATTTCCACCTCAAAAATCGAACAGCTGGCGCTGGAGCTCAAAGAGCAGTATACCATTGTGATCGTGACGCACAACATGCAGCAGGCAGCGCGCATTTCAGACACCACCGCGTTCTTCCTGCTCGGTGAAATCGTTGAATGCGGCGACACCGCGCAAATGTTTTCCTGCCCGGCTGACCCGCGCACCAACGATTATATCAACGGCAGATTCGGCTGAACACCATGCGTGAGCCGAATCTTTTTTTGTATACCAAAGCAGCGACGCCCCCGCAAAAAGCGGGGGCGTCGCTGTCTATCATATATCAGAATCACTGCTCAGCCGCAGTCATTTGCCGGCTCGCCGCCCTTGGTACGTCTTGCAGCGCAAATAGACGAGGAGGCGAAAACGCAGCACAAAGCGGGCAACTGTTCTCACTCTGTATCGTCCAGATTGTCCTCACCGTTGATCAGCTCATAATCCTGCATTCTGCGTGCATGAACGGCAAAGCGCCTCTCGCCGTCTTCAATGCAGGTGCACAGCGTCAGGATCTGATCGTTCGCCGTGGGAAGAAGCTCCGGAGCCGCACCGATCTGCGACGCGTTGATTGCCTGCTGCAAAAACTGTTCGCGATCGCTCCACTGTGCAAACTCTGTCGTGAAATATCCGATTCCGGTGATCGTGTCCTCCGTAGGATAAGCGGAGAAAATCTCATACCGATACGTTTTTTCTTCAGTGTAAATGAAAATATACCGATTGCGCGCCCAGTAATAACGATCTGCATAATGCGGCAGATTGCGGAACATCGGCGTTCCGAACGCCATGTTGTGTCCCCAGATAACCGTGTTGTAATTCGCATCCAGATCGCGGGAACATTCCTCAGCAAGAAAGATGGAGCCGGTCGGATTGTAGGTTTTGTCATATGCATGATACAGATAATACTCATCGCCGCCGCTCATCAGCGGATACTCAATTTCCGTTTCTCCGCTCTCGCCGGGGATGCTGATCCAAGCGAATGCATCGCTGTTCATCGCCTTCAGGCGCTGCAGCTGAAGCAGCATGTTTTGCTTTTTCTGATCGCCCTGCGCGGTTGTGCCGTTGTCTATCAAGGCAGTCTGCCCTGTCGCACTCATCGGCGAAATGGTCGGAGAGCCGCTGTCCGGTCGCATCTCCACCCCGTCGTCAGACGCATCGCCTATTACCGTGTCCTGCAAATCGCGGTACAGCCCATCGGCACGGTCATATGCGATCATGCGGTACACAAAAAATGCCAGCGCTGCCAAAAACAACAGAATTGAAAGAAGGCTCAACATGCGGCGCAGCCTCTGTCTGCGCTTTTCCGCAGGATCTATATGTACAGCAGGCGCCTTGCCCAGTTCCTGTGCCGTGATATGTGCCAGAGAGGCCAAAAACGGATTGCTCTCCGCTGCTTTTTCGGCATGCGACGCATCCGATTCTGCACCGGCAGGTCGGATCGGTTCGTTCGATTCCATGCCCTCCTCCTTTCGTCTTTCAACAGAACAAGGCCGCCCCCCGAAGCGGACAGCCTTGCATCGTCATCAACAAAGCGGCAAAGCCGCAAAAACAGTTCTTCTTCTCCGTCCGTTCCACCCAATCAGGGCGTCGGGACCTCCAAAGCCGCTTCCCAGAGCTTATACGGCGAAACCGGCACTTCAAACACAGACAGACCGATATGCGCAGTCGTTCCGTTGCAAAAGCCGGTGTTGCCGACCACGCCCAAGGTGTCGCCCGCCTTAACCTGGTCGTCGACATTCACGGAAATACTGCTCATATGACAGTACCAACTCTTCAAGCCGAAGCCGTGCTCGATCACAACGGTTTTGCCGCTCAGGGTAGTCTCTCCGACATAGATGACCTTGCCGGCATTGACCGCGGTCAGCGCATCACCCTCGCGCACCAGATAGTCCACACCCTGATGCCGGTAGGTCACAGCGCCGTTGTTCACCGATCGGGTGACGCCCACGCCGGTCAGCACAGACCGTTTTGCGGGAACGCCTTCACCGAATACCCCGTCAAACAGCCGTCCGCCGCTGAGCGTCAGAGAAGAGGCGATCGGCTTGAATACTTCATCAAACTCCGCCAACGCCGCCGAAGAGCGGTTGGTTGCCAGAACATTGTCGCTGACGGTATAATCCAGAGTCAGGAAATTCTTGTTCGCAAGTGTAACCTTCAGATCCTGCGTGATGCCGTCGCAGGAGCAGTGAATCACATATTCGCCGCCCGCAAGCTCATAGCTGAATGGAATCAGCGCACGGTAATAGCTTCCGTCCGGGACAAGAACAGGCTTGTAACCGATATCGGGCTCCGTGGTGATGGAAACGGACGCCGCGCTGGGCGCGTTTTTCACCGTCAGCAGCGCAAAGTCTCCCGGCACCGGTTCCTCACTGCCCGCCCAACTCAGATAGAAGGAGGCGGGCTGATTCACCTGTGCGGTGAAATCATAGCTGGCAAAGCCCTGCCCTTCTTTTCCGTCGATCTCGCGCCAATCCGCTTCCACATGGAAGCTCAGCGTTTTACTCTCCGTAAGACGCAGATTGACCAGATTTTCATATGTGTCCTCAAAAATTACCTCTGTGCCGTCCATGACGGTAACATTGAAAATATCGGGTGTGACATTGAAATTCATTTCCAGACTTGGATTGATTTTGTAAGACAGCACCTCCGTGGTCGTCTCACATTCCACGCGGCGGTACTCTCCGTTATTGAGCGCATATTTCCACTCATAGTCCGAAGGCACCACTTCAATCCCATCCGCCAGCGTCAAAACGGGATTGATGCTGCCGGGATACAGACTGGCAGCGTACTTTTCACAGAGAAAGCTTGCCGCCGTTTCGGAGGGAATACGGAAAGCAACCCCGTCCGCATTGACAAAAAACGCCTTGCCCGGATCGCGGGAAATATAATACTGATAGGCAATCTCTTTGTCATAGCTGTAGAATGTCACCTGAAACGGCGTTGTCTGTGCAACATCCCCGGGCAGTTCTCCGACCTGCTCCGCATCCTGCAAAATATCGACCAAAAAGGAGATGGCGCTGCTGTCCTCTGCGTTTTCCTTGCGGAAGGTATGCTCTTCGCCGCGCGTGTCAACAAGCTCAATCCGCTCAACGGACTTCTTTGCAATCGGGACACGCTGCGCATGATAATACAGCCCCACCGCCAGTATGGTAGGCACCAAAATCAATATTGTTGTCAGGATATATCTGAAAACTTTCATGAGAATGACCGTTCCTTTCGTTCTTCCGTCATTTTTTAAAATACATGTCAGTCCTGTCGGAATATCAAAAAAGCTCATTTGCGGGCAGCCTGCCGGAATTTTCCGTGCCGCGCACCCTATCCAATCGGAACGGGAAATCAAAAACACCCGTCCCATCTTATTCTTAATGATACCACATCTTTCGTCAAAAAGCAAGATGATTTTTACATTTGCACCAATTCCAAAATCCGGGAAGCTCGTTTTTTCGGCGAAGTGCTCTGTGCCCCGCCGCGCATTTCACTGTTTTTGGAAAAATATTGATAAAGTAGTTGAAATCGTAAAAAAAGTGTACTATAATATATAATATATTTGTTTATTTACCCACAAGCCGTGAAACCATTTCAGCCCCGCAGGGGGAAAGGATGACAACATATGAAACGTACACAAATTGCCGAAATCTATCGGGATGCAGCGCGCTTTGACGGCAAACAGTTGACACTCGGCGGCTGGGCGCGCACCATCCGTGCCTCCAACCTCTTCGGTTTTATTGAACTGAATGATGGAAGCTGCTTCAAAAACCTGCAAATTGTGTTTGAGGATGCAATTCTGGATAACTATAAAGAGATTGCCAAGCAAAACGTCGGCGCGGCGCTGGTGGTACAGGGCACGCTGGTGCTGACACCGGAGGCAAAGCAGCCCTTTGAGCTCAAGGCGGAAAAAATCGAGGTGGAGGGTTCTTCCACGCCCGATTTCCCGCTGCAGAAAAAGCGCCATTCTCTGGAATATCTGCGTTCCATCGCGCATCTCCGTCCGCGCGCCAACACTTTCAATGCAGTGTTCCGCGTGCGTAGCACGGCGGCGTTTGCTATCCACCGCTTTTTCCAAGAGCGCGGCTTTGTCTATGTCAACACGCCCATTATCACGGGCTCTGACTGTGAGGGAGCGGGCGAGATGTTCCGCGTGACCTCCATGGATTTGGATGATTTGCCCCGCCGAGAGGACGGAACGGTTGATTATACACATGATTTCTTCGGAAAATCAGCCAACCTGACCGTGTCCGGTCAGCTGAATGCCGAATGCTTTGCCATGGCCTTTTCCAATGTATACACCTTCGGGCCGACCTTCCGTGCGGAAAAATCCAACACGCCCCGTCATGCCGCGGAATTCTGGATGATGGAGCCGGAGATCGCATTTGCAGATCTACAGGATGACATGGAGCTTGCAGAGGATATGATCAAATATGTCATCCGTTATGTAATGGAGCACTGCGCGCAGGAACTGGAGTTCTTCAACAATTTCTTTGACAAAACGCTTTTGGAGCGTCTGAACAATCTGGTCAGCAACGAATTTGCCCGCGTGACCTACACGGAGGCGATCGAGTTGTTGGAGAAAAGCGACAAGCAGTTTGAATATCCTGTTAAATGGGGAATCGATCTGCAAACCGAACACGAGCGGTATCTCACCGAAGAAATCTTCGGCAAGCCGGTGTTTGTCACCGATTATCCCCGCGAGATCAAAGCGTTTTATATGCGCCTCAATGACGACGGGAAAACCGTTGCCGCCATGGATATGCTGGTGCCGGGCGTGGGCGAGCTGATCGGCGGCAGCCAGCGCGAGGAAAGAATGGATTATCTGCTGCGCGCCATGGAGCAGTTCGGCCTGAAGCAAGAGGATTATTGGTGGTATCTGGAGCTGCGGAAATACGGCGGCACCAAGCACGCCGGCTTTGGTCTTGGCTTTGAGCGGCTGGTCATGTATATCACCGGCATTACCAACATTCGCGACGTGGAGGCCTTCCCGCGCACCACCGGTCAGGCAGAATTTTAACCGTTTCTGTTTCTCACACCCAAGTTTGAAAGGATATGATCAACATGCGCAAACCCTACGCCGAAATGAGTGCCGCAGAACTGACAGCAGAGTTGTCCGCGCAGGAGTCGCTGTACGGCGCGAGTCTGGAAAAACACTATCAGCTGGATATGTCGCGCGGCAAGCCCTCCGCTGATCAGCTGGCATTAACCAAAGGTCTCAACGAGGTACTCTGCGGAACAGACAATTTCATGAGCAGTTCCGGCATTGACTGCCGCAACTACGGTCTTTTGGACGGCATCCCGGAGATCAAACAGATTTTTTCCGATATTCTGGAAATCCCCATGGACAATATCATTGTCTGCGGCAACTCTTCTCTGAATATCATGTATGATACCGTCGCCCGCTGCATGCTGTACGGCGTGCCCGGCGGCGAGCCCTGGTGCCGGCAGGGCGAGGTGCGCTTTTTGTGTCCCTCTCCCGGCTACGACCGCCATTTTTCCATTTGTCAGTCGCTGGGCATCAAAATGGTTCCGATCCCCATGACGCCCACCGGCCCCGACATGGATCAGGTGGAAAAATATGTGAATAACGATCCCAGAGTGAAAGGAATCTGGTGCGTCCCGAAGTATTCCAATCCCGACGGCATCACCTACTCCGACGAGACGGTTCGCCGCTTTGCGGCGCTGAAGCCGGCATCGCAGGATTTCCGGATTTTCTGGGACAACGCGTATGTCATTCACGATCTGGGCGAAGAAAAGGATACCCTGCTCAATCTCTTCCAGCTGCTGCGCGGAACGGAAAACGAGGATATTCTATATGAATTCACCTCCACCTCAAAAATCACCTTCCCCGGTTCGGGCGTTGCCGCCATCGCCTCCAGCGATCGGAACATCGCGCAGATCAAATCTATCATGTCCGTTCAAACAATCGGCCATGACAAAATGAATATGCTGCGGCATGTCCGGTTTTTCTCCAATGCAGACGGCATCCGCGCGCACATGGAAAAGCACGCTGATATTCTGCGTCCCCGTTTCAATATTGTTTTAGACGCTTTTGAAAAGGAACTTGCCCCCACGGGAACCTGCCGGTGGCACCGTCCGCGCGGTGGCTATTTCATCAGCCTGTTCGTCCCGGACGGATGTGCCAAGGAGGTCTACCGCCTGGCAAGCGAATGCGGCATCCGCCTGACCCCCGCCGGCGCGACCTTCCCCTACGGCAAGGATCCGCATGACTCCAATTTGCGCATCGCACCGTCCTACCCCACCGTAAAGGAACTGCAGCTGGCAGTCGGCGTGCTGTGCAACTGCGTCAAGATCGCCGCCCTGCAAAAGCTTCTCAGCGAGAAGTAAGTTTGCGCCGCCTTGCCGGTTTTTCGGCATAACATGCGGGGAGACCCCGATTTCAGTTTTTCAGCAGGACTGCCGCGCCGCGCGGCAGTCCTGCTTTTGATTATGCACTACCGCAAGCAACACAACAAAAGCCCTCCGGATTTCCGGAGGGCTTTGCCACATCACAATTTATCACACATCCGTGTTTTGGGAGGCGGAGGTTATCTTGCAACTTCCTCCATCACAAACGCCTCGAGAATATCGCCGACCTTGATGTCGTTAAACCGTTCCAGCCCGACGCCGCATTCATAGCCCTGCGCCACCTCACGAGCATCGTCCTTGAAACGCTTGAGCGAGGAAATCTTGTCTTCGAAAATCACAATACCGTCGCGCACAACACGGATTTGCGCGTTTCTTGCGATTTTACCATCCTGCACATAGGATCCGGCAATCGTGCCGACATTTGGCACATGAATGGTCTGGCGAACTTCCGCATGTCCCAGCAAGACCTCCTTAAAGGTCGGCTTGAGCATTCCCTTCATTGCCGTTTCGATCTCTTCGATGCAGTCGTAAATGATGCGGTAGGTGCGGATATCAACCTTCGCACGTTCCGCACTGTCCAAAGCCGAACGGTCGGGACGGACATTGAATCCCACGATGATCGCGTTGGAGGCGTCTGCCAGCATGACGTCGTTTTCCGTAATGCCGCCCACCGCAGAATGAATGCAGCGCACCTTGACCTCTTCGTTTGACAGCTTCTCAAGCGATTGCTTCACCGCCTGTGCGGAGCCCGCCACATCTGCCTTGATAATAATATTCAAATCCTTCACGCCGCCGGAAATCTGAGCAAACAGATCGTCCAGATTGACGTTGGCATTCGCCTTGAATTCTTCTTCCTTGTTTTTGTCGCGGCGCTGCTGTGCCAGTTCTCTTGCCATGCGCTCATCCTCGACCGCCTGGAATTCATCGCCTGCGTTCGGCAGCTCTGCAAGACCGGTAATCTCCACCGGCACAGAGGGTCCTGCCTCCTTCATGTTCTTGCCGCGTTCGTTTGTCATCGCGCGGACATGCCCGACTGCCGTACCCGCGATGATGGTATCACCGGGATGCAGCGTGCCGTTCTGCACCAGAACCGTCGCCACCGGACCGCGGCCGCGGTCGAGCTTGGACTCAATCACAACGCCCTTGGCACGGCGATTGGGATTGGCCTTCAGTTCCTTCATGTCAGCAACCAGCAAAACCATTTCCATCAGTTCCGGGATGCCCTGCTTGGTCAGTGCGGAAACGGGAACACAGATGGTATCGCCGCCCCATTCCTCCGGCACCAGATCATACTGCGTCAGATTCTGCTTGACCATCTCGGGGTTTGCACCGGGCTTATCCATTTTGTTGATGGCAACGATGATCGAAACGCCCGCCGCTTTTGCGTGGTTGATTGCCTCAACCGTCTGCGGCATGATGCCGTCGTCTGCCGCAACCACCAGAATGGCAATATCCGTTGCCATGGCACCGCGGGCACGCATTGCGGTAAAGGCCTCGTGTCCGGGTGTGTCCAAAAACGTAATCTCTCTGCCGTCAAACGCACAGCGGTATGCACCGATGTGCTGGGTGATACCGCCTGCCTCACCGCTGGTGACGCTGGTGTGGCGGATAGCGTCCAGCAGGGAGGTCTTGCCGTGGTCAACGTGACCCATCACACAGACAACCGGCGCGCGCTCCTGCAAGGACTCGGGCGCATCCTCCGTCTCGTCAAACAGGCGCTCCTCGATGGTGACAACCACCTCTTTGGTCACGTTTGCACCCATTTCGTCTGCGACCAAAAACGCCGTATCATAGTCGATCACCTGGTTCACGGTTGCCATCACGCCGAGCAGCATGAGCTTTTTGATGACCTCGGGCGTTGTGACACGCAGCTTCGCCGCCAGCTCATTGACCTGAATCTCCTCCGGCAGCGTGATGTTCAGCGGCTGCTTTTTCACCTCCGGCTTCTTCATCCGGTCGCCGTTGTCTTTGCCCTTCCCCTTTTTGCCGTAGGGAGAGGGGCGGTTGTTTTGCTTTTTCAGCTTTGTCTTGGCAGAGCCGTAGCTGTCGCCGCGATCCTGCACAAAGCTGTTGAATTTGTCGTCATAGCGGGACAGATCGACATTCACCCCGCGGGTATCCACCACGCGGGTCTTTCCGACATAGGAGGAGGATGCGTCTTTCTTTTCCTCCAGACGGGTATTCATCTTGAGCACCTGTCCCTCGCGCTTCTGCGCGGGCTTTTTCTGCTCCTGCTTTTTCGCGGGCTGACGGGGCTTTTCCTGCTTGCTTTGCGCTGACGCGGCAGGCTTCTTTTCCTTTGCGGCGGCATTGTCGTTTCCGCTCGGCGCGGGCGCCTGCGTCTTTGCCGGCTGCTCTGCCTGTTCCGTTTTTTCCGTCTTTTCTGTCTTTTCCGCCTCGGCAGAGGCAGCGGGCTTTGGCACCGTGCCGGGAATATCCGCCTCCTCGCCCTCGGGACGGCGAATGTCCACCTTGCCCGCCAGATAATCCGTCATCTCGGAAATCTGCTTGCCCCGTGTTACAAGCTCGAGCACAAGACTGAATTCATCCGGCTCCAGATTGGCGGAACTGCTTTTTTCAATGCCATGTGCCAAAAGGATATCCGTCAGGGCTTTGCTCTTCATCCCCAGATCCTTCGCCATCGCACTGATTTTCATGTTCGGGGTAAAAACCATAGATTGCACCTCCCGCAGACAACATGCTGTCTGCTGTTAATGAATGAGTGAAAATAATGTGATTGTGATTTACATATTATAAATGATCCGACATCCTGCGCGCTTCTGTCTGCGGCGACGTCTGCCCAAGCGCTTCATCCCGCGCAACAATCGCCTCCGCCATACCGCGGTCCGTAATGCCCAGCGCCGTGATATAGCCGGTTTTGCCCAGCGCCTCTCCCAGTGCGGCGGCATTCAGCTGCAAGGTGCGGCACGGGACTTCATAGTACCGGCAGCAGTTGCTAACGCGCTTTTTGGTGTTCGCGCCGGTATCCGACGCCAAAAAAACGGTGTGCGGAGTCTTTCCGGGGGACGCGGCGCGCACCGCGTTGCAAACCAGTTCGGCGCCGACAATCGTTTTGCCCGCTTTGATACACAGTCCCAGCATGCCGATCAGTTTTTTTCGGGCGGTCAAGCGCTGCAGCGCCGCCTCTTTTTCCGCTTGCTCCCGGTTCATTCTTTCTGTCCCCCTCCGCTCTGCTCGGAAAGAGCCGAAAGCAGCTGCTCCGAAAGTTCTTCGGGAATTTCACATTGCAGCGCGGTCTGCAGCCGCCGCGCCTTGATCGCTTTTTTGAGACATGCGGGGTCGTTGCACAGATATGCGCCGCGCCCTGCCTTTTTCCCCGTCGGATCCAGTGCCACACCGCCGCCGTCCGGCAGACGCACCACCCGGATCAGCTCACGCTTTTCCCGGCGGGCGGAGCACCCGACGCATTTGCGCTCCGGGATTTTCTTTTTTGTTTTGGCTTGCTGGCTCATCGTCCCGCCTCCGTCAAACCGTCTTGATGTCGATCTTGTAGCCGGTCAGGCGTGCCGCCAGGCGCGCGTTCTGTCCTTCTTTGCCGATGGCAAGACTGAGCTGGTCGGGCGCAACAATCACGCGAACGCTGCGTTCTCCCTCCATGATCACCTCGGTGACCGTCGCGGGAGAGAGTGCCGCGCGGATGTATTCCGCGGGATCCTCACTGTATTTTACAATGTCAATGCGTTCCCCGTTGAGTTCTTCCACAATGCCGTTGATACGGATACCGCGGTTACCGATGCAGGCGCCGATCGGGTCGACATTTTCATCGCGGGAATACACCGCCATTTTAGAGCGCGATCCCGCCTCACGGGTGATGTTCTCAATCACCACGGTGCCGTCCTGAATCTCCGGCACTTCCAATTCAAACAACCGCTTCACCATGCCGGGATGCGTACGGGAAAGCGTAACCAACGGCCCGCGCGTCTCACGCCGTACCTCCATCACATACACCTTGATATGCTGTCCGACATAGAAGCTCTCGCCGGGGATCTGCTCGCTGCGGATCAGCGTGGCAAAGCCGGTTCCCGTATTGATGACGACATTGCCGCTCATCGGATCCACGCGCTCCACCGTCGCCGTGATGATCTCCGCCTTTTTGTCCTCGTACGCGCGGATCTGACGGTCGCGCTCTGCCTCACGGATGCCCTGAATGATCACCTGCTTCGCCGTCTGCGCGGAAATGCGCCCGAAGGTTTTTGTTTTCAGCTCGGTTTCCACGGCGTCTCCCAGCTTGTAGCGCTTTTTGATTGCCTGCGCGTCTTCCAGCGTGATTTCGGTCTCAGGGTCCGTGACCTCCTCCACAACCGTCTTGTATTCGTAGACTCTGACATCCTTCTTTTCCGGATTGAGCACCACGCGCACATTGCTTTTTCCGCCGTGTTCCCGCTTGAACGCGCTGATCAAAGCGGCTTCCACTTTTTCCAGCATGTACTCCTTGGAGATACCCTTTTCCTTTTCCAACAACTCCAGGGCATCAAAAAATTCCTTGTTCATGACTTTCCTTCCTCCGCATTTTTGCTGAAATCATATACTGTTTTAACCGTTGCAATCTTCTCCATGGGGATTTCAATCTCATGTTCGGCTTCTGCAATCCGCACCGTTGCGCCGTCGTATGCGCGCAGAATCCCCGTAACCTGCTTGCGCCCCTGTGCCTGCGGCAGCGGAGCAAAGGCTTTTGCGCAGATTTCCTCACCGATAAACGCGGCAAAATGTTCGGGATATTTCAGTTCCCGTTCAATCCCGGGAGAGGAAACCTGAAGCATATAGGCGTCTGCGATCGGATCCAACTCATCTAGGGGCGCGTCGATCGCGCGGTGCACTTTTTCGCAATCTGTGATATCGATCCCCTCGAATTTGTCAATGGTGATCCTCAAATAGTACACAGAGCCTTCTTTGACATACTCCACGTCCCACAGATCATACCCCAGCCCCTGCACAATCGGCGTAATCAGCTGACGCACGGCAGCCACAATATTCTTCGTATCCTTCTTCATGCACTCCGTCTCTTTCTTTTCATAAAGTAAGGAGAGTGACCGCTGCACTCTCCTTTTCCATATCATATCCTACTTTTATATAGTATAACACAGTCAGACAGAAAATGCAAGTGGTTTTGAGAAAAAACATGATTTTCTTTTCGCCGGTGTTCCGCGCTCCCGACGCCATGCGTGTCTGAGCAGAATACGCACCGCCCGATATTCCCGAGAGATATATAAAAGCAGCGAAACTATTTACTTTTTTGTCACAATGATGTAAAATATTCCTGACATCCCGGTTTCAAGGAGGAAAACAATGGAACAAGCAACTGCCGCGCCGCAGAGAAATTACGGAATTGATCTGGCACGCATCCTTTCCATGCTCGCGGTGATCGTTCTCCATCTGCTCCGTGCAATCACCGTGTCCGAATCGTGCAGCGCCTTCGAGACAGGTATTTGCCTGTTGCTGCAATGCATTGCGCTGCCTGCCGTCAATGTTTTCATTCTCATCAGCGGCTTTGTCGGATACCGCGAGAACAGAACCTATCCCAAACTGAAAAATATCATTTCCCTGTTCTGCACGGTTGTTTTTTGGGGTGTTCTGATCACGGCGATCCTGAAGTGCATCTTCCCGGGTGAGATCGGGTTTCATATGCTGATCCGCGCGTTTCTCCCCATCACGACCAAGCAGTATTGGTTTTTCACAGCTTATTTTGCCATGATCGCGGTCTCGCCCGCGCTCCATATTCTGGTGCGAGGCTGCACGGCAAGGGACGCCCGTGTTCTGATGCTTGCCGTGGCGGTGCTTTTTTCCGCTTATTCCTTTTTGGGCAATACTTATTCGCTGGTCGGCGCACCGTTCAGCGATCCGTTTCAGTTGAACGGGGGTTTCGCCTTTGCCTGGTTTGCCGCGCTGTATGTATGCGGTGCGCTGATCAAGAAATTCGCGCTGCACCGAATCGCCGCAGGAAAAAAGGTGTTTCTCTGCTGGTTCTCTCTGCTCATCCTCCTTTTCGGCATTTCACTGCTCGTTGTGCTGTGCGGACAAAGCAACACACTTTTCCCCGCACAAAGTCTGCAAAATATCCTGTTCAGCTATTCCTCTCCCTTTGTATTCGGCAGCGCCGTGTGTCTGCTGCTGCTGTTTGCAAAGCTTGACATCCGTCAAAGCGCGCGCCGGGTCGTCTCTTTTTTTGCCCCCACCGTATTCGGCGTTTATCTGATTCACGATCATACCCTGCTCAAAGAAAGTCTGCCGATGGAAAAGCTTTCCGCTTTTTCCTCGCTGCCTCCGGCGCTTTTGCCGCTCCTCATTCCAGCCGCGGCAGCCGTGATTTTTTTGATTTGCGGTCTGGCGGAACAAATCAGAGCACGCATGTTCCGTCTGCTGCGCATCGACGCGCTGATCGAACGGTTCTCTTCTGTGCTGACCGCCGCCGTCCGTGCCGCGGCAGACAGCGCGCGCCGAGAGAAAAAGAAGCAATAAATTCCCACCAAGCAGCAAAGCCGTATGGCGGAAATTTCCGCCATACGGCTTTTTACAAACAAATTGCAAACCCGCGTGGTGCGTCAACTCTTCGCCTCCGCATCCACCGTCAAGCCCTGAATGACGCGGTTGCAGTCATCCATGAGTTTTTGCACATTCTTCTGCAACAGATAGAACTCGCCCTTTCCGTTGATGGTATAGAGCGTTCGTCTGGTAGAATACGGATAAAACCGATACACAATTTCCACCCCGGCAAGCGTCGTAATCGTAACGGTCAGCTCGCAGTCCGCCTCCGTCACATCCGCCTGGGTGATTGCCGCGTAGTCCTCAATGTTTCTGGTCAGCAAAACGCGGTAAAAATTACGGAAATTTGCGACATTTGCAATCGGCGTTCCGCTGACGGTTTCCCGCACTTGCAAATTGCTGTTTTCATCCTTGCCGTCTGCAAGATGCGTCAGCTTGAAATTTGCATTGACGGTTCCGTCCCGGCTCTTCAGTGCGATGGTGTCAATATCCTTGACATTCTTGAAGAAAATCGGACGCTCAATATAATCAATCAAATCCCATTCCAAAAATTCCAGCGTATCGGCAGGCACTGTAGCAATGATGCCAAAAAGATCCGACGCGACATAATAATAGTCCACACCGTCAATCTGCACCCGATCGGAAACCATCAGATAAACATCCACCCCATCATAGGTATAAGATATCTCATGCTTGGGCGGATAGCAGCCGTATTGCCCCAAAACCTCATGCAGCGCCTCAGTTTGACTTTTATCGGGCAGTTTTGCCACCGCCTTCTCTCCCGTCAGCTGCGTCAGATTGATCAGAACAATGCTGTCATATCGGTCGGAGGAGGGCGTGTAATCCGCCGGATAGGTCATACGAAACAATCGGGTCGTCGCAAGCGCCTCCCGCTCGTCCTCGTCCAGGCTCTCCACGCGCATCATCAATTCCCCGTCGTGCAGCAGCGTGAAATTGTCCATCAGATAATACTGATTTTCCGGAACCGGATACACCAGCAAAGGCGTTATCATGCTCACCGCCGAGCACGCGACGCTCCCGTCCAGATATTCCGCAGACAGAATATACAGCGCGTCCCGTCCGGCAAAGCGCGCATAATAGGCGGCGTTTGTCGGGAGCTTGTCCCCCAGATACACCGTATACGCCGCGCCGGTTTTGCTCGTGACGGTAAAGGACATCTTCCCCTCTCCGTCCAAACCGTATTCGCCGAAATTATCACATTTCGTCGTGACCCGCCGCAGCGCACTGACGCGGCAGGTCGCCGCAACCAGCAGAGAAAAGCTCTCCTGGTCGTAGCTCAGCGTCTCAGCCCCCTCCAAAACAAATTCATCGGTGTCCGCGCGATAAAACGCAAAATCACCCTCTGCGTTGTGCCAACGGATCGACTGCACCGCATCTGTTTCCTGCGGCGCGAAAAGATACAGATATCCCTCGTCTCCCCCGCTCAGCGCCTCGCCCGGCAGCAGATCCTCCGTGCGGTATGTGGCGCGGGTGGTGATCACCTCGTCCGTTTGTTCGCCGTCATTACGCAAAAACAGTCCCCACACGGCAATCCCGGCGACTGCGGCAATCACAAGCGCCAAAATAATCATCCGCCGTTTCGCGCCGAATTTTCGACGCGGCGCTTTCCCGCGCGCACGGTTTTTCGCGGCGGGCGTGTCATAGAAGGTCGAGAGGCGATCCAGCACCTGCCCCATGTCCTCCTCGCTCTGCGGTGCCTCCTCGCCCATCAGGCGATATTCCTCCGTCAGGCGCTGTTCCTCGCTGCGGCTGTCCGGCTCTTGTGCCGTGTCCGCTGGGTCGGGCTGCTGTGTCAAATCAGGCAGTTCCGACGCATCGGGCTGCAAAAGCGGCTCTGACTGTTGACGTTGCTTTTCGTTTTCCGTACTCATAGCCGTTTTCTCCTGATCCATACGACAAGCCCCATGGCAAAGATCAGTACCGGCAGCACAACAGACAGACCGATCAGCCAGCCTCTTGCCTGCACCGTGCTGACCGTCAGCGCGGAAGCATCGTATTCCTTATAATCAATGCTGACCACCTGCTGATCCTTATTAAAAATATTCAGCAGAGAATAAATAATATCGCGGTTGCCGTAAGCATTTTTGGACAGATAATTGTCATTGCAAAAATCCGCACTGCCGCAGGCGAGCACATATGCGTTCAGATTTCCGTCATCCGTCACCGTCTGCTCCCGGGACAGCAGCATCAAATCCACCTGACCGGTGGTTTGATCGCCGTTGATGTCAACGGAAACAGCGGAAGGAGACGAGGTGAGAACGCCGGAAACCGTGCGGCTGTTCTTGTCCGACGCCGGCTGATACAGCGGGCGCGCGTTGTTCACCAGCGTGATCGGCTGAGAATCCAGCGCCTGCAAATCCTTTGTGACCGACGCGCCCAGCGTGTCGCCCTGTGCTAACGCGGCAATGATGCTGCTGCCATCGGGAGAGGTGCTGCTGGCGGTATCCTTCACCGTTGCCTCACCGTATACAATCCCCCACTCCTCCAGATATTCCGCAAGTTCGGGGAAGCTCTGCTCCTTGCGAACGGTATTGCCGCCCATAAACACCATCAGATTACCGTAACGGTCCATATAGTCGTCGATCACCTCAATCTCATTGGTGACCCCTTCCTCATTGGCGCCGTTAAAATCGGCGGTCGGATCGAAAATCACAATCACGCGGGTGTTTTCGGGGATTTTTTCCTTGGTCAGGTCCACGCTTTGCACATCGTACCCGACATCCTCAAACAGCGCACGGAACGCCGCGGGCACCTTTTCGCCGTGCCCGGAAGTAAAGAGCGCTACCGGGTTATGCTCGCCCCCCAGCTGCAAAAATGCGTTGGAAAAGCGCTGCTCGCCCCGGAATGCGGTCGCCGCCCCGCTGTCGCTGTTTATCACATAGAAATCGCTTTGTCCGTACTTCTTGAAATTGATGCATTCTCCTTTTTCATCGACATTCCGCACGATTACATCTGTGGTATAGATCGACTCGGAGATACTGCGCTTATACAGATTAGCCAGAGAAGGATAGGTCACAATGTCCAGATAATCAATGGTGACATTGCCCATCTTTGCGGCAAATTCCTTAGCGCAGTTATAAATCAGACGGGACTGACTGTCCGATTCCACCTGATCCAGCGGTCGGCAGAACAAAATCTCATAATTGCCCTCCAAATCCCGCAGCCGGTCGACGGTCGCGTCCGATATGGAGAACAAGTCGTTTGAGGTCATATCAGCAAACCAACCGTTGCGATTGGCAAGAGAAGTAAAGACTACGTTCAGCACAATCAGCGCGGCAAGCACCGCGACGGTAAATACCACGGACAGAGAGGAGTAGCGCAGCTGTCGGTTTTTCAATTGTTTCATCGTACGCCCTCCTTTCAGCACCAACGCTTCCGCTCATAAATGCGCACGGTCAAAAACAGAAACGCAAATACGATCGACGCGTAATACAGCAAAGAAGCAAAATCAAACACCCCGTATGCAAAATTGGAAAACCGGGTGAAAATCGAAATCCAGTTCATCACCACGCGCAGCCATGCCGCACCCACATATGGAGTCAGAAAAGAGATCAGCAGCAGCGCCGCAATGACAAACATCGTCACAAGTGCGGAAACCAGCTGACTCTCCGTCATGGAAGAAACAAATGTGCCAATGGCGATAAACGCGCCGCCGATGAGCAGCACGCTCACCATGTTTCCGAGATAGATCGCCATGTTCGGCGTGCCGTAAAGGGAAACCGCCAAGGCGCCGGTCACCGCGCTGATCAAAAAGCAGCCGGCGAAGATGGTATATGCCGCGAGATATTTGCCGCCGACAATGCCCCAAAGATTGACCGGAGAGGTGAGCAAAAGCTGCTCTGTGTGCTGCTTTTTTTCCTCAGAAAACATCTTCATGGTCAAAAGCGGAATAATCACAATAAACACAAAAATGATCGAGGTGAAATAAGAACTGACGCTGCTGCTCTCGCCGTCGCTGAGCACCATGTAGTAAAAGCAAATACCGCTGATTGCAAAATAAATCGCGGCGAAAATATAACCGATAGGAGAAGTGAAATAGGACCGCATCTCCCGCTTATAGATTGCTGACATTGAACCATGCTTCCTTTCGCGCAATTATTGATCTGCCGCAGAGGCGGTACCCTGTGTGCGGTTTTTGTCCGGTCGAATCCGCTCTGTGCGTTTGCCGCCGGCACGTTTGCCGTTTTCCTGCTTTTCCAGAAGCGCGATGAACACTTCCTCCAAACTGGTGCCGGTGCTCTCCAGACCGATGATCGGATAGTTGCGGTCTGCCATGGTGCGGAACAGCAGCCGGCGGATATCCACGCCGGGACGGCTCTCAATCCGATAGGCGATGCTCCCGCCCTCCCGTGCGCCCAGCGATTCTGCACTGCGCACGCCCTCGATCGAACGGATGGCAGAAAGCACGCTCTTTTCCGGTCCGACAATCTTCGCAGTCTGCCTACGCACGCTGTCAATATGCTCGGACAGCTCTGTCGTTTTCTCATCCGCAATCAGCTTTCCGCGGTGAATCACGATCACCCGCTCGCAAACAGCGCTGACCTCAGGCAAAATATGCGTGGATAATATGACAGTATGATTCTTGCCCAACGTGCGGATCAGATTGCGGATCTCCACGATCTGACGGGGATCCAAACCAACAGTCGGCTCATCGAAAATCAGCACCGGCGGGTTGCCCACCAATGCCTGCGCAATACCGACGCGCTGCCGATAGCCCTTGGACAAGTTGCGGATAATACGCTTGTACACATCGGAAATGCGCGTCACATCGCAAATTTCCTCCAGATGCTTTTTGCGGTGCAGCGTGCAGCCCTTCAGATCGTATACAAAATTCAGATATTCCTCCACCGTCATATCCAAATAAAGCGGCGGCTGCTCCGGCAGAAAGCCGATGCGTTTTTTCGCCTCAACGGGGTTCTCCAGAATGTCCATGCCGTCAATGGTGATTCTGCCCGAAGTGGAAGACAGAAAACCGGTCAGCATATTCATCGTTGTGCTCTTCCCGGCGCCGTTTGGTCCCAGGAATCCGACAATTTCTCCCTCTCCTACCGAAAAGCTGATGTCATCCACCGCTTTGATGTTGCCAAAGGTTTTTACAAGATGTTCAATCTGTATCATATGGCACGATTTTTCCTTTTCTCATAGATTCTCAAGATTTCGAGTCAAGTATAGCATACATCACATTCCCCGTCAAGGGAACAAAATGTAAACAACCGCGCGGTTCATGCCCCGTCGCGCCGGGGCTTTCCGCCGTCACTGCCGTACGATTTCACGCAGATGCGCAAGCGTTCTCTCTTCCGGAATATACTCTTTTCCCATGTAAGTTTTGTCCAGCCCCACCGCTTCCCCTTTGGAGGAGCCAAACGGATGAAACGCCAGTAAAACAGGCGGATTTTCCAGTCCGAGCGAACGGACAAATTCAGCGATCGGCCGCACATGCTCCTCGCTGTCCGAGATGCCGCGCATGATGACGGTGCGCACGACAATATCCTTGCGCCGCTGCGCGGCGCACTTTAAATTGTGCAAAATCAGTTCATTGTCCACACCGCAGTATTCCCGGTGCTTTTCCGCGTCCAAAAACTTCACATCCCAGAAAATGTGGTCGATCAGCGCGCAAAACGGATCCAAAACCGGCTCCAGCTCGAAATGGCCGCAGGTTTCCACGCAGGTGTTCATCCCCCGCTGCTTTGCCAAAGAGAAAATTTCCATCGCCTGCTGCGTGTGCAGCATCGGCTCGCCGCCTGACAGGGTGATCCCGCCGATGCCGCGGTAAAATGCGACATCCTTTTCCGCCTGTGCCACAATCTGCTCCGCTGTCATTTCCCGTCCGCACAGATCAATTGCTTTCACCGGGCATGCGTCAACGCATGCGTTGCAGCGAATACATAAGTGGGAGTGAAATTCATGTGCATCCTGCGTCAGCGTGTGACAGTGCCGCGGGCAAACCGCCGCGCAGGCGCCGCAGCCGATGCAGCGCGCCTGCGTCACCCGCACCTGCGGCCGGGGATCGTGCGTCTCCGGGTTGTGACACCACCGGCACCGCAGCGGGCAGCCCTTGAGAAACACCGTGGTGCGGATGCCCGGTCCGTCATGCACCGAAAAGCGCTGAATGTCGGCAACGGTCACCGTTTCTTTTTGCGCAATGCTCTTCCATTCTTCATCTGTCATATTCATTCTGCCCATTCCTCAGTTTTTTCCAAAAGTGTCAAGTCGCCGCCGGCAGACACACGCGCCGCACCGAAACGGTTTTTCCGCTCGACGGCTCCAGCGTGTACAGCGCGCCGTGCATAACAACGCCGCCCTGCGCGGTGCGGAAATGCACCGGCATTTTCGTGCGGAATTTTTCAATCACAACGTCCGTCTCCACACCAAGTACCGAATCGGTCGGGCCGGTCATGCCCAAATCCGTAATATAGCCGCTGCCGCCCGGCAAAATCTTCTCATCTGCAGTCGCCACATGCGTATGCGTGCCCCAGATGCAGCTGATACGGCCGTCAAAATATCTTGCAAGCGCGATTTTTTCCGCAGTCGCTTCCGCGTGGACATCCAACAGTGCAAAATCGTATTTTCCCGCTTCGCGGTCTAAAATACGGTCCACCGTCTCAAACGGGCAGGCAAGCGCGTCCAAAAACACCGTACCTGACACGTTGATGACAAGCGCGCGCCATCCGCACACATCCGTCAGGGTATAGCCGCTGCCCGGACAGTGCGGCGGATAATTCGCCGGACGAATAACATGATCGTGCGCGTCCAGATATTCATAAATGCTTTTTTTCTGAAAGATATGATTGCCGGAAGTAAGCACATCCGCACCGGCATGCAGCAAGCGCGCGGCGCTGTCCGGGTCCAGCCCGTTGCCCACCGCAGCGTTTTCGGCGTTGACAACAGCAAGATCGGCGCCAAGCTCCTTCCGCCAGTTCCAAAGATGCTGCTCCAGCAAGGCAACCGCCTCCTGCCCGACAACATCTCCCACCGCAAGTATGTTCAGCATTGATATTCCTTCCATATGAAACAAAGGGGTCGTCCGTCTCGAACAGCCCCTTTGCATGTCTTATTTTGCGTAATCTACCGCACGGCTTTCGCGAATCAGGCTGACCTTGATCTGACCGGGATATTCCATCTCGCTTTCGATCTTCTTAACAACATCCCGTGCGACCAGCACCATACGATCGTCGGATACCTGCTCCGGCTTCACCATAATACGAATTTCACGTCCCGCCTGCAGGGCAAAGGATTTTTCCACGCCGTCAAAGCCGTTGGCGATTTCCTCAAGCTTCTGCAAACGCTTAATGTAGTTTTCCAGATCCTCGCGGCGCGCACCGGGTCTTGCAGCGGACAGATCGTCTGCCGCGTCAACCAGCATGGCAACCAGGGTCTGCGGCTCCACATCGCCGTGATGCGCCTCGATGGCATGAATCACCTCGCGGTGTTCCTTGTACCGGCGTGCAATGTCAACACCCAGCTGCACATGAGAGCCCTCGACCTCCTGCGTCAGCGCCTTGCCGATATCATGCAGCAGACCGGCACGGCGCGCCATGGTGGCGTCCGCTCCCAGCTCTTCTGCCATCATGCCTGCCAAAAGCGCTGTCTCGATGGAATGGTTCAAAACATTCTGTCCGTAACTGGTACGGAATTTCAACCGGCCCAAAAGCTTCACCAGTTCCGCGTGCATACCGTGCACACCCACCTCAAACAAAGCCTTTTCTCCGGCCTGCTTGATCATCAGATCCACTTCTTTTTTCGCCTTTTCCACCGTTTCCTCAATGCGCGCAGGGTGAATCCGCCCGTCGGAAATTAATTTTTCCAGGGCGCATTTTGCCACCTCGCGGCGGATCGGATCAAAGCTGGAAATGGTGATGGCCTCAGGCATATCGTCGATGATCAGATCGACGCCGGTGAGCGTCTCAATGGTCCGGATATTTCTGCCCTCGCGGCCGATGATTCTGCCCTTCATATCATCGTTGGGCAGATTGACCACCGATACCGTAACTTCGCTGACCAGATCGGCGCTCAAGCGCTGAATGGCCTGCGTCACAATATTGGTTGCTTTGATGTGTGCTTCGTCTCTTGATTGCTGTTCGATCTCGATCACACGCTTGGCTGCCTCAAGCTTCGCATCGTTTTCGATGCGGCTGCACAGTTCTTCTTTCGCCTGCTCTTTAGACAGAGAGGAGATTTCCTCCAGTCTGACAAGTTCCTGCTCTTTGAGCTGTTCGAGCTGTTCTCCGGCTTCCGTGTTTTCTTTGATCTTTCTGTTCAGCGCTTCTTCCTTGCGATCGATGTTCTCATGCTTGCGCTCCAACGCTTCCTCTCTCTGGGCAACTTTCCGCTCCAGACGGGTCACCTCGTTGCGGCGCTCCTTGAGTTCCCGGTCTACCTCGTTTTTGTGGCGCAGGATTTCTTCCTTCGCCTCGATCAGC
>DBGFNI010000144.1:0-8525 GCA_048527645.1 Eubacteriales bacterium
ATCCCGCGGGGACTCCGTTTTTTGTTTTTGTTATTTGGTGCAATATCGAAAAAGCGGTTGCAACCGATCGGCGGATCGTGTATAATGGATGCAAAAGCAGTCTGCGGCGCCGGCGCCGGACGAAACGGAGGATTTGAGAATTGCACGGAAAGACAATGATCGCGATGAGCGGGGGCGTGGATTCAGCTGTGGCGGCATATCTGACGCTGCAAGAGGGCGGAGCATGCATGGGCGGCACCATGAAACTGCTCAATCACACGGTTGCGGAAAACAGCTGCGGCTCGCTTTCGGATATACAGAGCGCGCGGATGATCGCCGAGCAACTGGGAATGGAATTTCGCGTATTTGATATGAGCGACAGCTTTCAGCAAGAAGTGATTGCGCAATTTGTACAGGCATATTGCAGCGGCAAAACGCCGAATCCCTGTATATTGTGCAATCGCAGCATGAAATTTGACCGACTGTATTCCTGCGCGAAAGATTGCGGATGTGAGCGCCTTGCAACGGGACATTATGCGCGTGTGGTCTATGACGCTACGCGCGGAAAATACCGGCTGTTGTGTGCCCTGGATCAGACAAAGGATCAGAGCTATGTGCTGTATAACCTGACGCAAGAGCAACTGGCGCGCACACTCTTCCCGCTGGGGGAGCTCAACAAGGCGCAAGTGCGTGAAATTGCAAGGGAGCTGGGCTTTTGCAATGCAGAAAAGCCGGACAGTCAAGATATATGCTTTGTGCAAAGCGGTTGCTACGCGGATTTTATTGCGGAATATACCAAGCGGGAGTTCCCGCACGGAGACTTTGTGGATACCGACGGCAATGTCTTGGGGGAGCACCGCGGGATCATCCGTTACACGGTCGGGCAGCGAAAGGGATTGGGGCTCGCCCTGCCGCATCCGATGTATGTTGTTCGGATCGATCCAGACGCCAATCAGGTTGTATTGGGAAAAGAGGAGGAACTGTTTGCCCACGCGCTGACAGCGCACCGCATCAATCTGATCGAAGATGACGACATGGCGCAGCCGCGCAGGCTGCTTGCCAAAGCACGTTACCGTCAGCCGGCGCAATGGGCGACGGTTGTGCAAACGGACGACGATACGCTGAAGATTGTATTTGATCAGCCCCAGCGGGCACTGACGCCCGGACAGTCGGTTGTGCTGTATGACGGGAAAGCAGTGATCGGCGGAGGAGAAATCGAATAACCGCCCTTACATCTGAAAATCGGCTATTTTCTATTCCGACGGAAGATAGCGCGGCCTTTTGCGTAAGACTGTTCTTTTTGCGCGGAAAACACGCTTCCGCTTTTCATCCCAAAAAGATAAATACAAAAAAAGACGAACCGTTTTTCGGTTCGTCTTTTTGTATGCTTCGGGGTTGGAAAACAATATCTGTGAAGGCTCATTCGGAGCGCAAGGCTTCGACCGGGTCCTTCTTTGCTGCGATAGAAGAGGGAATGAGGCCGGCAATCAGGGTCAGCAGCATACTGATCACCACCAAGATGATCGCGCCTGCCACGGGCAGCTGTGCCCGCAGAATTGAAATATTGGTGAAGTGGTGCAAAACTGCATTGATGGGTATCAACAGCAGAAGCGTGATTCCGATGCCGAATGCGCCGGAGACAAAGCCGACGATCAGCGTTTCGGCATTAAACACGCGGGAGACATCTTTTTTGGATGCGCCGATTGCGCGGAGAATACCGATTTCCTTTGTACGCTCCAATACGGAGATGTAGGTGATGATGCCGATCATGATCGAGGAAACAATCAGGGAGATCGCGACAAAGGCCATCAGAACATAAGAGATGGCATTGATGATCGTGGAAATGGAGGACATGAGCAGCGCCATATAGTCGGTATAGGATATCTGCTTGCTGTCGTCTGATTCGTTTTTCTGATTGTATGCTTCAATCAGATTGGCAATACTGTCTTTGTCCTCGAAGGTTGCCACATAAAAACTGATGGTTGCGGGCGAGGCGGGATCCACATAGCCGAGCAGCTTTTTGTTGTCCTCAAAGGTGGATTCGGAGAAGGTGGACGGAATGTATGTATCGAAGAACGCGGCATACTGCGCTTCGGTATATTGCGCTGCCTGCATTTGCGCCAGCAGCGTTTGTGCATCGACGCCTTCCAACTGTGCCGTGACTTGCTGTGCATACTGCTCGGTAATCACCTGCGACAGAATGGCGCTCAGTGCTGACTCTTTCAGTTCCTCGCTCATTTGCGAAAGCGTCATTTTTGCCGTTTCTTCATCCACGTCCATCTGCGCGGCAATGCCGGAAACAAGCATACTTTCAAGCGCTTCTGCCGGTGTATTCGCGCGGTATTGCGCGACGGCGTCGGTCAGATATTCCTCGCTTGGCGTGCAGAGAATCGTCCGATACAAAGCAGCCTGTTCCTCCTCGGGGAGTGCTGAGAAATAAGCCTTGAATTTTTCTGCTTTTTCCGCTTCTGTCAGAGAGTCGTATTCGCCGGTATCAAACTGCATGCCGGTGAGAACATCGGTGTCGGGATGATCCAACTGCTCACGCAGCAGCGCATTTTGGTTTGTGCGGGCGATGATTTCATCCGTCAGCGCTGAGGTGTAGCCGATGGAGCCTTGAATCATGTTTGCAACGGCATCTTCGTTTGGCCGGAAAATGCCGACGACCTTAAGCGGAATGGCGATTTCGTCATTCTGATACAGATAGGACAGGCCGGTCTGTGTCTGTGACAGATCCTTGTATGTGCCGTCGCTTTGCTTCTGATACAAATCGGCGGAAAGGATGAGCTTGAAGGTCTTGTCGCCGATTTGGTCATATGACCACTTACGTTGCTCGGAGGTGTCGATCTGATTGCCTGCCTGTGCGCTGCGGTAGGCCTTGACAATCTCGTCGCCGTTCCGCAGCCCCAGGGTATACAGTGCAAGATCACTGATCTCATTATTTTCATTGACGAAGAGGACTACCTCGTTATAGGCGGTCGGCCAATGCCCCCACACCTGATCGTATTGCTCCCGCAGGATGTCGTTGACCAGCTGATCGTTTTCACCAGGCAGCAGCTCCTCCCAGATTTCCATATTCTGATTCATGGAAGACAAGGAACTCATTGTGCTGTTCTGACTGACGGCTTCCATGCCGCTTCCGCCGTACAGCTCATTCATCAACACGTTGATGTCGCTGCGTATTACATTGCCGTCCTGATCCTCGGTAAAAATGTTTTTCTGGAAATCGTATGTATAGGAAATCGCCGTTGCATACTGACGGAAGGTCTCGTCATTCTCCTCCAGATATTTCTTGAAGGCCACCAGATCGTTTTTCTGTGCGTCAACGGAATTGAAGGAGTTGGCAAGATCGGCGATGATTTGGTTTTCATACACAGCGTCCAGCGCGTGATCCGCATTCAAGCTATTATGGCCGGTATCCATCAGGGTCGTGATCAGACTGGAAAGGTCAAGCTCTTCTGCACGCAATGTGATCGGATAAGAGGAGAGCGTGTCTTCCTGCACACGGTCAATATACGCCTGCACACCGGTGGATACGGAGAGAATCAACGCAATGCCGATGATGCCGATGGAGCCGGCAAAGGAAGTGAGCAGGGTACGGCCCTTTTTGGTCATGAGGTTGTTGAGAGAAAGGGAGAGCGCGGTGGTAAAGCGCATGGATTTTTTGCCCGATTTTGCGATTCTCGTTTTATTCGCTTTTTTCGGTGCGGCTGCCGGCTCTTGTGCCGGGTCGGTCGCGGGCAGGTCGTACGGCGCGGTATCGTCGATGATCTGACCATCGAGCAGACGGACAATGCGGGACGCATAGCGGTCGGCAAGCTCGGGGTTGTGCGTAACCATGATGATCAGGCGATCCTTGGAGATCTCCTTGAGGATTTCCATGACCTGCACGCTGGTTTCGGAATCCAGTGCACCAGTCGGCTCATCGGCGAGCAAAATGTCAGGATCGTTGACCAACGCGCGGGCAATTGCAACGCGCTGCATCTGACCGCCGGACATCTGACTGGGGCGCTTGTTGATCTGATCGGCAAGACCCACCCGTTCCAGTGCGTCAATCGCGCGCTGGCGGCGTTCTTTTTTTGAAACGCCGGAGAGCGTGAGCGCAAGCTCAACATTGGCAAGCACGCTCTGATGCGGAATGAGATTATAGCTCTGAAAGACAAATCCGATGGAATGGTTGCGGTAGACATCCCAATCCCCGTCCTTGTATTCCTTAGTCGATCTGCCGTTGATCACCAGATCGCCGCTGGTATACTGATCCAGACCGCCGATGATATTCAGAAGCGTTGTCTTGCCGCAGCCGGACTGACCGAGAATGCAGACAAACTCACTTTTTCGGAAGGTCAGACTGACGTCACGCAGCGCCGAGACCTTGGTATCACCCGCTTCATACACCTTGGTAATGTGTTTTAACTGAAGCATCTTCTTCTCCTTTTCATTTTCGCATGTTCCGGAACGGTTACTGTATTGTAAAACAGGCATATCAACTATATGTTAATTGGAAATATTCAATATTGTGTGGCAATTGTATGGATTTCTTTTATTTTGTGTGATTCATTTATGAATCGGATGGTGATTTCGTCCGTGGAAAAACGGTAGAAGGTGACGGTCATGGTACTTCCGTCTCCGCCGTGTCCCGGCGAATCAGATCCGACCACCAGCGGACAAATCTGCCCCTTGCAGTCCAATTCGCCGCCAATGGGCGAAAATTGTGCATGATGGAGGTGACCGCTGATAAACAGTTGCGGCGCAAAAGATGCTTTCAGCATACTTAGCCATCGCGTGTATCGCTCCACCTCGATATCAAAAGGCGGATACTTTGTGTAAGGGAAGGGCGTGTGAGAAATTACAAGGTTGAGCATATTTTGGCGAGGCGGAAAATCCGCAGCTGTCAAAAGATTTTTCAAAAAAGACTCTTCCTTTTCCCGGTAGGGTGCAAAGCATATGGTGCCGCTGTATTCGTCATTGGTGTCGGGCTTATCTTCTCCGCAGTCCAGGATCAGAAAGCACAGATCGCCCGCGCATGCATAATAATAACCGCGATCTGCGTCCAGAGGAGTATAGCGGTCAAACAGCTCTGCCGCCGCGCCGCGACAGTCGTGATTGCCGCGCGCGTAGAGCACGGGAATGCGCCCGCCTGCAAGTGCTGAGGCAATCCGATACATATGCGCATATTCTTCCGTTGTCTGCATGTGATCCTGCAAATCGCCCGTCAGCAACAGCAGATCGAATGCCTCTGCTTCTCCCGCCTTCACAGCGACCTCGTCACTACCGTGAGAATCGGTGATCTGACAGGCGCGCACGGTGCTGCCGGGGGCGATCGGGAAAAACGGATAAGTAACGGAAACCGTGTCTTTCGTATCCGCGTGATACGGCTCGCGATTTTCAATTCTGCGAAAATACAGCGTGTAAGTGCCTGCTTGGTCGAGCGCTTGCTGCGGGACGGTCATGCGGTGTACTGGTATGGATGAACGCAGCACGCCGCACGCATCATCGTAATATGTCTTATCACCGATTTGTACCCACATCAGAACCGACTTGACGGTCCAAACCATGATCCGATACTGATTTTCATATAAAAAAACAATCGGGTGGAAGCGCAGCGCCGCATCGGGCAGGGGAAGACGGAAAGTTGTGTTTTGTGGGATCATAATGTCACCTTAACGGAAAAATGGGCGGAAAGCCATCCGCCCATCGTTCCGGAATATTATTTTTTCAGATTTGCTTCGAGTTTTGCCAACTGATCGTACATTTCCTGCGGGACGCGTTCGCCGATCTGCGCATAGAACTCTTTGATGTTCTCCACATCGGCAAGCCAAGACTCGCGATCCACAGAGAGCAGATCCTTCATCGTGTCAAGCGTCAGATCCAAGCCTTCGATGTTGATATCCTCGGCTTTGGGAACGTAACCGATCGGTGTTTCCACTGCATCAACCTTGTCCTCGCAGCGTGCCAAAATCCACATCAGCACACGCATGTTGTCGCCAAATCCCGGCCAAATGAAATGTCCTTCGTCGTCGGTACGGAACCAGTTCACATGGAAAATCTTCGGCGCATGGGGGATTTTCTTTCCCATATCCAGCCAGTGCTGGAAATAGTCGCCCATATCATAACCCACAAACGGACGCATTGCCATCGGGTCGCGGCGGACAACGCCAACCGCACCGGAAGCTGCAGCGGTGGTTTCGGATGCCATGATCGAACCGACAAAAGCACCGTGCTCCCAATCGCGGGACTGATACACCAGCGGCGCGGTCTTTGCGCGTCTGCCGCCGAAAATAATCGCGGAGATCGGAACGCCGGTCGTACTGTTGAATTCCTTGGAGATGCAGGGGCAGTTTTCTGCGACTGCGGTAAAGCGGGAATTGGGATGCGCACCGGAGGTGCCAACCTTGTCATTCTTGTCATACTTTCTGTAATCCCACTTTTCGCCGCGCCAGTTCAAAGCGTTGGTCGGCGGGTTGTCGTTCAGACCCTCCCACCAAACGGTGTTGTTATCCAGGTCGTGACAAACATTGGTGAAAATGCAGTCTTTTCTTGTGGTTGCAAGCGCGTTGGGGTTGGAATGCTCGTTGGTGCCGGGAGCAACGCCGAAGAAGCCGTTTTCAGGGTTGACAGCCCACAGTCTGCCGTCCTTACCGATGCGCAGCCATGCGATATCATCACCGACACACCACACCTTGTAGCCCTGCTTCTTGTAGATTTCCGGCGGGATGAGCATAGCAAGATTCGTTTTGCCGCATGCAGAAGGGAATGCAGCAGAAATATATTTGATGTCGCCGTCGGGAGATTCAATGCCCAGAATGAGCATGTGCTCTGCCATCCAGCCCTCCTGTTTGCCAAGGTACGATGCAATACGCAGTGCGAAGCACTTCTTACCGAGCAAGACGTTGCCGCCGTAGCCGGAGTTGACAGACCAGATGGTGTTGTCCTCAGGGAAGTGGCAGATATAACGGTTTTCCTCGCTCAGTTCAGCGCGCGCATGCAGACCCTTGACAAAGTCGCCGCTGTCGCCCAGCGCGTCAATAACCTTTTTGCCGACACGGGTCATGATCACCATGTTCAGCACAACGTAGATGGAATCGGTCAGCTCAATACCGATCTTGGCAAAATCGGAACCCACAACGCCCATGGAGTAGGGAATGACATACATGGTTTTGCCCTTGTAGGAACCTGCATACAGCTTTTTCAGTTTTGCATAGCACTCCTGCGGATCCATCCAGTTGTTGATATTGCCGGCGTCTTCCTTCTTTCTGGTACAGATAAAGGTTCTGCCTTCAACACGCGCGACGTCATTCACGGCGGTTCTGTGCAGATAGCAGCCGGGGAGCAGATCCTGATTGAGCTTGATCATCTCGCCAGTTTTGCAGGCTTCTTCCCGCAGCTGGTCGATCTGCTCCTGCGAGCCGTCGATCCACTGAATGCTGTCGGGACAGACAAGATCAGCCATTTCGTTGATCCAATCCAAAACAAATTTATTGTTGGTCATGGTAATCTCTCCTTATTTCTATTTGAATTTTTGATAATCGGAAAATCAAAAATTTCTGTTAGTGTAATTATAGCACGAAATTTGTAATTTGCAAGCGCTTTTTGGTACTTTGTGCAATATTTAACATTTTGAATTCATTTGTTAACTTTTATGTTACATTCCGTTGCTGTTCTGCTTGAAAAGTGCGTTGGAAATGTCGGCGAACTGTTGCAGACTGAGCTTTTCTCCGCGGATATTTTCATCCATGCCAAGCGATTGCAATATTTGGATATACGTGCTCTTTTCCAATTCGGGGATGCCGGCGGACAGCGCGTTGACAAGCGTTTTTCGTCTTTGCTCGAAGGCGGCACGAATGACGCGGAAGAGCATCGTTTCGCTTTGCACGGATACCGGAGGCGCGGCGTGCCGATGCATGCGGATGACGGCGGAATCCACCTTCGGAACGGGAATGAAATTTCCCTTTGAAACCGGAAAGAGCGTTTGCACCGAGGCATAGTAGGAGGCGCATGCGGTGATGGCGCCGTATGCATCGCTGCCCGGGGTGGCGCAGAGGCGCTGTGCGACCTCGCGCTGAATCATTACCGTGATATAATCAAAGGGCAGGCCGGACTCCAGCAGCTTCATCAGTATCGGAGACGTGATATAATAGGGAAGATTGGCGCAGACGCTTACGCGGGAATCGGAAAAATACTCATCGAAAAGCGCGCGCAGATCCGTTTTCATGATGTCGCCTTCTATAACGGTCACATTGGGATAGTCCGCCATCGTTTCATGCAGAACGCCGATCAGATCGCGATCGATTTCCACCGCGACCACCTTGCGGTACCGCTGTGCCAGTTCCTGGGTCAGCGTGCCGATGCCCGGTCCGATCTCAAGAATCGCGTCCTGCGGCTGCGCGCCGCATTCCTGTGCGATGCGCGCGGGAACGGCAGGATTGACCAGAAAATTCTGACCGAATTTTTTTTGAAAGTGAATGCCGTGCTGCTCCATAATAGTCTTTACGACTTGAATGTCACATAAACGCATGAGAACCTCTTTTTGCAGAATTATTTTCTGT
>DBGFNI010000145.1:0-16264 GCA_048527645.1 Eubacteriales bacterium
GGGATTGCATTTTTATTTTTTATGTTGTATAATCGTCAAATAACAACAGGATTCGACATTAGTATAACACGAATCGGAGAAAATAGCAATATGAGAATGCGAAAAAAGAAAAACGGCAAAAAGCGCATCGAGGCGCTGCGCCATCTATTGGTAGATGCAACGGTGCAAAATCCCCTGCATCCGCATGATATATTCGGAAATGACCGTCCCTGCGCACTGGAAATCGGCTGCGGAAAGGGCGATTTTATCTGCGGTATGGCGCAGAAATATCCGGAGCGCAATTTTATTGCCGTAGAGCGCGTCGCAGACGTCATCATCACCGCGATGGAAAAGGTGCACGCGGCGCAGCTGGAAAACGTACGGTTTTATATCGGAAACGCCGCTTATTTGTGCGATCTGTTCGCGCATCACTCGTTTTCCGAGATTTATCTGAATTTCTCCGATCCGTGGCCGAAAGCGGGTCACGCAAAGCGCCGGCTGACGCATCCTTTGTTCATACGGCAATACCGCATGCTGCTCAAGGAAGGCGGCGACATCGCCATGAAAACGGATAACGACGGACTGTTTGTATACTCTCTGGAACAGTTTGCCGCCTGCGGCTACCGCTGCGAACAAATCACCGACGATCTGCACCGCTCGCCGTGGCAGGCGGACAATGTCGAAACGGAATATGAAAAAAACTTTTCCGCAAAGGGAATGCCGATTCATCGCTTGGTCGCGTTTGCGCAAGGCGAAGAAACAGAAGAAGCAAAACGGCAAAACCGGGAAAACGAAAACTGAAAATTTAATATATTGCATCCGGCGGTTGTCAGCAGACAACCGCCGCTTTTTTATTCGTCGCGGTAATTTTTCAGTTTGCTCTCGCGGTAGCCGTCGATCTCCGCCTTCTGCATGGCATGAAAAATGCGGTGACGCAGCCCCTTGTTTCCGCGTTCCAATTGACGCAGCAGCATTTTCATTTCTTCCCGCTGCGTATTGCCGTTCGCCGGGCATTTGCTGTCTACGACAGGCAGTTGATTCTTTCTTGCAAAATACGCAACCGCTTTTTCCGGCGCATAGAGCATCGGCCGGATCACCGTAATATCCGTGCGGCTCAAATAGGTAACAGGGGAAAAGGAGCTAAGCCGACCCTCAAAAAACAAATTGAGCATAAAGGTCTCCACCGCATCGTCAAAGTGATGCCCCAGCGCGACCTTGTTGCAGCCGAGCGCCGCTGCTGTCTGATTGAGCAGGCCGCGCCGCATTTTTGCGCACAGAGAGCAAGGATTCTTTTCCTTACGTTCTTCAAAAATCACCTTTGCAATCTGTGAGGGTTGAATGTGATACGGGATGCCCCGTTCCTCACACAGGGCGCTGACCGCAGAATAATCCACACCTTCTCTGCCCATATCCACAGTGATGGCACAAAGTGAAAACGGCATCGGATAGAAGCGCTGCAGCTCATGAAGCGTCAGAAGCAGCGCAAGGCTGTCCTTCCCCGCTGACAGGCCGACGGCAATTTTGTCTCCCGGCGCAATCATTTCATAATCGTCCACAGCGCGCCGGACATAGCTGAGCATTCTACGCATTCCTTCCACCAAAGCAATCCTCCCAGATTCTGATTGCCTTATTTTATCACAATTTTCCCGTTCATGCAACCGATCTGCGCAACTTGTCCGAAAAAACGCCAAATAACACAAGAAACGGTGTTTCTGTTTTCATTTCTTTTACACGCATTTGTTTTTCTCGGATATCCATGTTGCTTTGTATTCTTTGTCACGGTTCGGTGCTCATGAATATATTGGTAACAAAGCCGAACAAAGGAGAATGTCATGCCAATCAAAATATTTATTGACCAGGGACACAACCCGCAAAACCCGAATGCCGGCGCAGAGGGAAACGGATACCGGGAACAGGATATCACCTATCGCATCGGAACAGATTTAGCCGCTCTGCTCAACGCCAATCCCGATTTTTCCGCCCGCTTATCGCGTACGAACTCCACACAGGTGCTCGGCACCTCAAACAATTCAAGCCTTGCCGCGCGCGCCAATGCCGCCAACGCCTGGGGCGCCGACTATTTCATCAGTCTTCACACAAATTCTGCCACCTCACCGCTCGCCAGCGGCAGCGAAGCATTCGTATATTCCGCCGCTTCGCCCGCCTATGAGCTGGCAAACGAGATTCTGCTGCAAATCAGCCGCGCGACAGGTCTGACCAACCGCGGGGTTTTTGTGCGGCCGGGGCTTTATGTACTGAAAAAGACGCAAATGCCGGCGCTGCTTTTGGAAATGGGCTTTATCACCAATCCCAACGACGCCAATCTGATGGCCAATCAGCCTGAACTGTTTGCGCAGGCAATCTATCAGGGAATTCTCAACTATTTCGGGCTTGGCTGACAGGTATCAGACTGGCAGAAAACCGTCTGAATGATCTTGTCGGAGCCGACCGGCGAATACTGAAAATAGTCCATGTGCCACTTGGGGATGCAATAGTCAAAATGCTTTTTCATCTGCTGCGTGCACGCGGTATCTACCACAACGAGTTTGATTTTCATACGGTGTACCATGATGCTTTTGATATAAACCGAAACGCTCTGCCCTACCTGCAGATCCTCCCGATATTCCGCAAGACCGGCAAGATTCGGCGTCAGCTCAATAAACACGCCGTATTCTTCGACAGAGCGCACAATGCCGCGCACCGTCTGTCCGACGCGGAATTCCGACGCATTTTCCTCCCATGTGCCCAGCAGTTCCTTGTGCGACACATAAAATCTGCCGCTCTCCCGATCAATGCTCTTGAGTATCACATAGATAGACATCCCGGCGCGAAATCGGTCGGCGGGATGGGAAATGCGGGAAACCGAAATACAGTCAATCGGCAGCAGAGAGACGCACCCGCAGCCGATATCCACAAATGCGCCGAAGGGCTCCATGTGCGTCACGCGCGCCGGGATCACATCCCCCGGCACAAGCGCATTCAAAAACATTTTTCTGCATTCGATCTGCGCCGCCTTGCGCGAGAGCACCGCATATTCCTCTCCGTTTTCCCCCACGGAAAAGCCGACAACCTTAAAGCAGATCGCTTTTCCCACACGGGTAATGATGGCAATTTCTTTTTCCTTGCCCTCCGGGTCATACGCGACCTGCTCCCGCGATATTTTTCCCTGCATACATCCCAGTTCCACCGTCAAATCATAGTGTTCATCGCAGAGCTGTGCAATCCCCTCAAGAATCTCACCGCTTTCTTTCGCATGCACCAGCGCTGCCTTGGAATAGTACAAATGACGTTCCCCGAACATTTCAAATTTCATTCCCTCAGGCAGATATTTTCTGCGATCCTTTCCCGTTTCATCCATACGCGTTGCCGTCTCCTCTTTCCATACAATCTCATTCCGTACATTTTATGGAAGCGGTGCATGAATTATGAACAGTGTGAAACAAACGCCGGCGTGTCTTGACTTTTGTCCCTGATTTTGTTAAAATGACAGCAACGGAAAAACACAGGAGTGAGAAAAAATGACACAAGCAACGATTACCATGGAAAACGGCGGCGTCATGCGTCTGGAGCTGTATCCCGATTGCGCGCCGATCACCGTTTCAAATTTTGTCAGTTTGGCAAAAGAGGGCTTTTATGACGGACTGATTTTTCACCGCGTCATCGAAGGTTTTATGATTCAGGGCGGCGACCCGACCGGCACGGGAATGGGCGGCGCCAAAAACAAAATCAAGGGCGAGTTTTCTGCAAACGGAGTCAACAACCCGCTCAAGCACACCCGCGGCGTGATCTCCATGGCGCGCTCGATGGCATCCGATTCCGCCAGCTCACAGTTTTTCATCATGCACCGCGATGCACCGCATCTGGACGGTCAGTACGCCGCGTTCGGAAAACTGACAGAAGGCTTTGAAACGCTGGACGCAATCGCAGCCACGCCAACCGACCGCTCGGATCGTCCGCAGATACCGCAAAAAATCCAAACGATCACCATTACGGAAGCGTAATCACACAACAAAAAAGTCGGGAAACGCTATGCATTTCCCGGCTTTTGTTATTATTAAATTCAATTTAGAAATCGTTGTGTGCCACTGCTCACTCTAAAGATGCGACATATTCCTCTAGGCACAGCCCGTTCTGATAGATCTGATACGCATGGTATCTGCCGACAAAGCGAAAATGCCACGGCTCAAAGGAAATGCCGGTGACGTCCGTCTTATCCTCGGGAAACCGGAGAATAAATCCGAACTTCCAGGCATTTTCGGCGAGCCATTTTGCCGCTTCCTGATTTTGGAAGGACTGATCGGCAGACGATAGGTTGTGCATATCCACGCACAGCCCGGTCTGGTGCTCACTGGTGCCCTCACGGCAGGAATAGGTCAGGACATATGCCTCCGCCTGTGCGCGCGACAGTCCCTGTTGATTCATTTCCTTGGAGACATAGGTGGCAAAGAGGCTTTTTTGCCGCTCATAGGAACGGTAACCGCTCATTACGCTGAGTTTCTGCCCCGTTGCGGGGTTCACATAGGTCATCCCCTCTGCCGCAGCCTCCAAAAACAGCGCCTGCAATGCCTTTTCCGGCACCTCGCGCATATACTCCGTGCGGTCGGAGCGGGAATTTGTCACCGCGACAAGATCGGTCGGCGCGTCATCAGCGCCCAGCGGATGGTCGGCATTCACCAGCAGCAAATAGGCATCCCGATCAGCGGGATTCATATATTCCTCATAGGCAGACAGGTCCACCTGGAAGGAGACGGGCGGGACGGCTTTCTCCTTGTTGTTCTCCGGCTCTTCCGTTGATTCCGCAGAAGTTTCGTTCGCTGAAGAGTCGGTCACGGAGGCGTTTGAGCTTTTATCGGCAACAGAGCTGTTCTGCGCCGTTTGGCCAACAGCGGCGTCTTTGCCGATGTGGCGCAAAGCGAATATCGCGCCGATCACGACGATCGCCACTAACTCAAGACAGATCACAGTATAGGCAAATCTGACAAACCGTTTATGCTTTTCCGTCTGCCGCCGACGCAGCTGTTCCTGCGAGCCTTTCACAGGCGGATTGTTCTTTGAATTCATTGCTTCATTCCTCCTCAATCGATGCTTCTGCCTGTGCGCATATCCGGCAAAGTGCCGCGCGCTTTTGAGCGAATCATGACGGACGACGCATGACACAGTGCACAGTGCATTTCCGTGTCTGCGTTTTTTCTCTGCCGTCAGCGAAATTCAATGTACGCACTGCGAAGTATCTAGAATCGCTTAGTTTCCTCGTTTTTCATATAGTATATCACATTTTTTTGTGTTCGTCAATTCTGCCAAAGCACGGAAACGGAAAAAACGCAAAAGTGCGGAAAAATATTGAAAAGTTTTGCAAAAGCCTTTTCAACGAACGAAAAATGTGTTATAATATAAAGAAGTGAAACAATATCAAAGCGCGGAGGATTCGGGACGACCGAAACAAAGGATTACATATGTGCGGTTTTGCAGGATTTACAACCGCCATGCAGGACATGGCGGAGAAAAAGCAGATACTAGAAAACATGATGCTTCGCATTTACCACAGGGGCCCCGACATGGGCAACTGCCATGTGGACGAGCAGATTGCGATGGGCTTTCGCCGTCTGAGCATCATCGACCTGTCCCCGGCTGCCGGGCAGCCGATGTACAACGAGGACGGTCAGGTGATTTTGACCTTCAACGGCGAAATCTATAATTTTCAGCAGCTAAGGCAGACGCTGCAGGAAAAAGGACATCTGTTCCGCACCGCGACGGATTCCGAAGTGCTGGTGCACGGCTATGAGGAATACGGCACGCAGATTCTTTCGCATCTGCGCGGAATGTTCTCCTTTGTCATTTTCGACAAGCGGAACAATCTGCTCTTCGGCGCACGCGACATTTTCGGGATCAAGCCGCATTATTATTCCCTCCTGCGCGACGGTTCGCTGCTCTTCGGCTCGGAAATCAAGAGCTTTTTGGAGCATCCGGGCTTTGAAAAGGAGGTCAACCGTGACGCGCTGCGCGCCTATATGACCTTTCAGTATTCCTCCGGAGAGGAGACATTTTTCAAGGGCGTTTATAAATTGCCGCAGGGCTGTTATTACACCTGGCAAGACGGAAAAATGGAGATCCATCGCTATTGGGATACCGAATACACCGCGGAAAATCTCTCCCTTTCGGAGTGGACCGATCGGTTGGACCGCACCGTGCACGAATCGGTTGCCGCGCATCAGATCAGCGATGTTCCCGTCGGTTCCTTTTTGTCGGGCGGGGTTGACTCCAGCTATATCACCGCTGTTCTGCACCCGGACAAAACCTTTTCCGTCGGCTTTGAGCAAAACGGAGACAAGCGCTTTAACGAAACCTCCTATGCCAAGCAGCTCTCCGACAGGCTCCGGATTGAAAACTATACCAAAATCATCACACCCGAAGAATGCTTTGACGCTTTTCCCGATATTCAATATCATATGGACGAGCCGCAGTCCAATCCATCCTGTGTGCCGCTGTGGTTTTTGACAAAGCTGGCACGAGAGCATGTGACCGTCGTGCTCTCCGGTGAGGGCGCGGATGAGCTTTTCGCCGGATACGACTGGTACAATGACACCCCAGAGGTGCGTCGCTTCAAGAAAGCGGTGCCTGCCTGTGTGCGGCGCGCGCTTGCCACCGCCGTCAAACCTATGCCTCCCTTCAAGGGAAGAAGTTTTTTGCTGCGCTCCTCCGGCAGACCAGAGGATTATTTTGTCGGGCAGGCGCTCGTTTTCTCGGACAAAGAGGCGGTGGAGTATCTGTCTGAAGACTGTCTGGGCGGCGTCAGTGCCGCACAAACCGTAAACGACTGCTATCGTCAGGTGGCAGACAAGGACGAGCTCACCAAAAAGCAGTATCTTGACATGCATCTTTGGCTGCCCGGCGACATTCTGCTCAAGGCGGACAAAATGAGCATGGCACATTCTTTGGAGCTGCGCGTTCCGTTTCTCGACAAGGTTGTGATGGAAACCGCGGAAAAGATTCCGACTGCATATAAAATCAATGAGATTGATACCAAATATGTACTGCGTCTGGCGGCAAACAAAAATCTGCCCGATGAATGGGCGACACGGAAAAAGCAGGGCTTTCCCGTGCCGATTCGTTTCTGGCTCAAAGAAGAACGCTTCAGTAGCCGGGTAAGAGAATATTTTGCCAGCGACTGGGCGGCATCGTTCTTCCGTCAGGACAAAATTTTACAGCTGCTGGACGACCATGTCGCCGGCAAAAAAAACAACGCGCGCAAAATCTGGACCGTGTTCACCTTTTTGGTGTGGTACAAGCGATTCTTTCTTGACGACAAGCCAATCGGCCGCGCATAAGCAAAAGGAGAAAAACCATGACAACCGAGAACGCTGCAAAACAGCCTGATATCATTCCCGTGCTGATCGGCGCAGATCTGAACTGTTACCATCTCGCCCGCGCTTTTTATGAAGCGTACGGCGTTGTTTCCCACGCATTCGGCAGATACCCGATCGGCGTGACGATGCATTCCCGTTTCATTCGGTTCAAAACCGTCGCGGATCTTGATACAGATGCATCCTTTCTGCAAACGCTTGACACTTTTGCCGCAGCGCACAGCGGCGCAGATGAGCGTCTGATCCTGATGGGCTGCACAGACGACTATGTGAACCTGATCGCCCGGCACAAGGAGCAGCTGCGAGATCGCTATATCATCCCGTACAACGATATCGCGCTGATGGATCAGTTCGCCTCAAAGGCGCGCTTTTACGAATGCTGTGAGACCCACGGCATCCCCTATCCGAAAACCGTTGTGCTAAAGCCGGACACGCCGATTGACGAAGCGCGCTTTTTGCCCGAGCGGTTGGGCTTTTCCTATCCGATCATCGTCAAGCCGGCAAACAGCATTGTCTACTGGAAGCACCCCTTTGACGGCATGAACAAGGTATATACCGCCGACACGCCGCAGCAGGCAATGCAGATCGTGCAGACGGTTTTTGCGTCCGGCTATGACGACAGCGTGCTGCTGCAGGATATGATTCCGGGCGCGGACTGCGGCATGTATGTGCTCACCGCATATTGCAACCGGCAGGCAAAGGTGGAAATGATGTGCCTGGGGCATGTTCTGTTAGAGGAACACACGCCGAAGGGGCGCGGCAATCACGCGGCGATCATCACGGCGTATGAGCCGGAACTGATGGAACGGTTTAAGAACTTTTTGGAAGCGATCGGATATGTCGGGTTTGCAAATTTTGATATCAAATTCGACCCCCGTGACGGCTCCTTCCGCGCCTTTGAAGTCAATCTGCGTCAGGGGAGAAGTAATTATTACGTCACCGCGGCGGGGGAAAACATCGCCGCATGCGTCGTGGAGGACTATGTCTTCGGGCGCATAAGAGAGCAGACGCACATGGTGCAAAAGGAAGTGCTCTGGACCTTTATTCCGCGCCGGATTATCTTTCGTTACACAGCCGACCCCGCGCTGGTTGCGCGCGCAAAGAAGCTGATCCGGGAAAAAAGATTCTGCAATTCTCTGTTCTGCCGTCCCGATCTGCGCGGCAATCCCAAACGCTTCTTTTATGTGTGCGCACATGAATACAGACATTTCAAAAAATACAAAACGTACTGTAAGCGGCAATGAAAGGCATATGATGGAACAGCAACAAAAAGAAAAAACACTCGGCGTGCTCGGCGGGCTGGGGCCGATGGCCTCTGTCTATTTTTACGAGCTGTTAACGGCGCACACCGACGCCTCCTGCGATCAGGAGCACATCAATCTTGTTTTGAGCAGCCATGCGCAAACGCCCGACCGCTCTGACTATATCACCGGCAAAAGCCGGGAAAATCCCCTCCCCGTCATGCTGCGCGACGCGCAAAAGCTGGAGGCTTGGGGTGTGGACATAATTGCGATCCCCTGCAACACCGCACATTTCTTTTATGACGCGCTGCAGGACGCCTGCCGCGTACCGATTCTGAACATCATGGAGGAAAACGTGCGGTATCTGCACAGCCTCGGCGTCAAGCGTGCCGGCATTCTTGCAACCGACGGCACAGTGCAGTCCGGCGCTTATGACCGTCATATGGAAAAATACGGGATCACCCCCGTCGTGCCCGACGCAGCACATCAGAAAATGCTGATGCATATTATTTTTGATCAAATCAAGCAGGGCGTTGCCGTAGATTGCGACCTGTTTGCACAGATCGCATCCCATATGCGAGCCGCCGGCTGCGAAAAGGTAATTTTAGGCTGCACAGAGCTGTCTCTGATCCCGAGAAGCGGGGAGACTGACCGTTTCTTTATCGACTCCATGGAGGTGCTGGCGCTCAGTGTGCTTCAAAAATTCGGTATGAAAATACGGGATTTTGATTTATAACCGCTATTTCTCAAATTCAAATCAGGAAAGAGGATTTATGAATTTACTGAAATTATGCCGTGACGCGGGCATTTCGCCCCAAAACGGTACGGGGCACATCCCCGCGGACTTTTCCGTCGCGGAAATTGTCTATGATTCCAGACGCGCCGGTCCGGGCTGCATTTTTGTCTGCCTGTGCGGCGCAAACAGCGACGGCCATCTTTTTGCACAAAGCGCTTATGCACGCGGATGCCGTTGCTTTTTGGTGCAAAAGCCGGTTGATCTGCCGACAGACGCCGTTGTTTTACAGGTGGAGGATACGCGCGCAGCTCTGCCGCATCTTTCCGCCGCGCTGTTTGACTTTCCGCAAAAGCGCCTGCAAATCATCGGCATCACCGGCACCAAGGGCAAAACAACAACGGCGAGCCTTTTGTATCAACTGCTCAACGCCTCCGGCATACCGAGCGGGCTTGTCGGTACCTGCGGCATACAGTATGCCGGTGTATCCCGGCCGACCGCCAACACAACACCGGAAAGCTACGAGCTGATGCGCGCCTTTTCCGAAATGCTGGATGCAGGGATGCAATGCGTCGTGATGGAGGTTTCCTCTCAGGCGCTCTTCACCCACCGGGTAGACGGCATCCGCTTTTCCCTCGCAATATTCACCAATCTCTCCCCGGATCATATCGGCCCCGGCGAGCACCGTGATTTTGCGCACTATAAAGCCTGCAAAAAGAAACTCTTTTCGCTCTGTGACAAAGCCCTGATGAACGCGGACGATCCGGCGTGGCGCGAGATGAGTGAGGATCTTTCCGTGGATGTGCAAACCTTTGCCCTTTCCCACCCGGCAGATCACACGGCACATTCGGTCTGCCCGATATTGGAGGAGGGACGCGCCGGCATGGGCTTTGTCTATCGGGACATTCCGTACACCGTCCAGCTGCCCGGCACCTTCAATGTATCAAACGCCCTGTGCGCGCTGGCTGCCGCCGGATATTTTGTTCACCGGCGCGATCTGCTTGCCGATGCGCTGCGGCAGGCGACGGTGCCCGGCAGATTTGAGCAGGTACCGGTCATGCCGGGGGTCTGCGCAGTCATTGATTATGCACACAACGCCGTCAGCATGGAGAATTTGCTTCGCACCGTGCGCAGCTACAACCCGAAGCGGCTGGTCTGTCTGTTCGGTTCCGTCGGCGGACGCACACAAAAGCGCCGTGAGGAAATGGGAAAAATCGTCGCCGAGCTGGCAGATTTCGCAGTCATCACATCCGACAATCCCGACTTTGAGGAGCCGGAACAGATCATCCGCGACATTGCCTGCTGGTTTTCCGAGGATGTCTGTCCTTTTGTCAGCATTGCCGACCGGCGGGAAGCAATCCGCTATACGCTCGATCACGCACGTCCCGGCGACATGCTGCTCTTCTGCGGAAAGGGACATGAGGATTATCAGCTGATTCGCGGTGTAAAGGAGCCGTTCTCCGAGAAAAAAATCATCGCACAGTACATGAAAGAATACAACGAAAACAAGCAAGCCGAAGCGGCACGCACCGTCAGCGGCAAGCGGGAGGAACTATGACACGCAAGCAAGCAAGAGAAACACTGTTCACACTGCTCTATGAGCGCAGCTACCACAAAGAAGCCGCACCGGAGGTTCTGCTTGCCGATGCACAGCAGTACAGCGACTGGGAGGCAGATCCTTATATCACTGACGGCTTTCTCGGAATTTGCGAGAAGGAAGCAGAAATTGACAAGCAGATACAGGCGCACGCGCACGGCTGGAAAATCAATCGGATTTCCGGCGTTTCCATTGCCATCTTACGCCTGTGTGTGTATGAAATTCTTTTCTGCGAGGACATCCCGGACAGCGTCGCCATGAACGAAGCGGTCGAGCTTGCAAAGAAATACGATCATGAAGACGCCCCCGGCTTTATCAACGGGATTGTCAATGCGGTCAGCAAAGCAAAGGAGACCGTGTAATGCCCTATTATCTGGGAATTGACACCAGCAATTATACGACCTCTCTGGCGCTGTGCAGCAGCGAAGGAGACATCGTTGCGCAAAAGAAGCGTCTGCTGCAAGTGAAACAGGGAGAGCGCGGGCTGAGACAAAGCGACGCGGTCTTTCAGCACACGCAGAATCTGCCGGTCCTCTTTTCCGAACTCTTTGCGCAAGTCCCCCACGCGCGAGCAAATCTGCTCGCCGTCGGCTGCACGGAAAAGCCGCGAAGCGCGCAAGGGTCGTATATGCCCTGCTTTTTGCCCGGCGCCGGCATGGGACAGGCACTGGCAGCCGCGTGCGATATTCCCATCTACCTTTTTTCGCATCAGCACGGACACATCATGGCCGCCGCTTACAGCGCAGAAATGAAAAGCGCCGCCGAGCGTCCCTTTCTTGCCTTTCATATTTCCGGCGGCACAACGGATCTGATGCATGTAATTCCCCGTCAGAACAGTTTTGCAATTGAGACAATCGGCACCTCGCTGGATCTGCACGCCGGACAGCTGGTTGACCGTGCGGGTGTTTTGCTGGGGTTGCCCTTTCCCTGCGGCGCAGCGCTTGAAGCGCTTGCCGAGCAGGCTGCTTGCCCCCCTGCCGCACCGAAAATTTGCGTCAACGGCTGCAGCTGCAATCTCTCCGGCGCGGAAAACCGGGTGCAGGCCATGCTGAACAGCGGCGAAGAGAAAACCGCGATTGCCGCTTATGTCTTTGCATTTCTGGAAAAAACAATCCGCAAAATGACAGAAAACGCATTGCAGCGATTCCCCGATCTTCCTGTTTTGTTTGCGGGCGGGGTCATGAGCAACCGTCTGATGCGTCCCGCTTTATCCGCCTGCTGTCACGCATATTTTGCAAAGCCGGAGTTTTCCTGTGACAACGCCGCGGGCATTGCGCTGCTGGCGCGGCGCGCCCATCTATCAGAACGTGCAAAGGAAAAATAATATGCCGGACACAAGCCAAACCAAAGCCTTGAAAAAAGAACAAAAAAAGCAACGGAAGGAAGCACAGAAGCCAAAGAATCGCAAAAAGCTGCGGGAGCAAAAGCATGCGCTGGCACAGCAAAGATTTGAACAGAATTTCACCGGCCCGCTGTTTTTGCACAAATACAACCGAATGATTCTTCATCTGTTTCTCACGCCGCTGTTCACGCTGCTGTACTACCCGCTCAACCGCTATGTGATGCTGCCGCTGTTGGGTGACGGCTCTCCTTACCTCAACACAAAGGGCGAAACGGTGGAGCATTATTTCAGCGCGACGCACCTTGCGTGGCTTTTCGCCTTTTTGCTCACCGGCATCACACTGTATTTTTCGGTGCGCAACACAAAGAGAATCCAAACGGTGTGGAAACGGATACTGTATCTCATAATTTGTATTTATGTCACCGGCGTAACGTTTCTTCTGTTTATCAATTTTTCCCTGTGGGTATAAACATGAATTTCACATACGAAAAGGGGTGAAGCAATGCAGTATGACCGGGAAACCATGATTTTCACCGTCAGTCAGATGAATGAATATATCAAGATGCTGCTGGAGTCTTCGCCGGTTCTCACCGCTGTCAGTATGCGCGGCGAGATTTCAAACTTCACGGCACACCGATCGGGACACTACTATTTCACGCTGAAAGACGAAGACGGACAAATGCGTGCGGTCATGTTCCGCTCTGCCGCATCCCGGCTGCCTTTTGTGCCGGAAAACGGGATGCGCGTCATTGTGCGCGGCAGAGTCTCTGTGTATTCGCCCAGCGGCCAATACCAGTTTTACGCTGAGGGCATGGAGCCGGACGGGCTTGGTGCGCTGGCTTTGGCATATGAGCAGCTTCGGCAAAAGCTGGAGGCGGAAGGTCTCTTCGACCAATGCCGCAAAAAGCCCCTTCCCGCTTTTCCGCGGCGCATCGGCGTGATCACCTCTCCTACCGGCGCCGCCGTACGCGATATGATCAATGTTTTAACCAGGCGCTTCCCGCTCTGTGAAATGGTGCTCTTTCCCGCTCTGGTGCAGGGGGAGGGCGCGGCGGTACAGCTTTGTTCCGGCATTCGATATTTCAACCGCTCAGCAAGCGTTGATCTGATTATCATCGGCAGAGGCGGTGGCTCTGCGGAGGATCTCTGGGCATTCAACAATGAGGAACTGGCGCGCTGCATTGCAGACAGTACACTGCCCGTCATTTCCGCGGTCGGGCATGAAGTCGACTATACAATCTGCGACTTTGTGGCAGATCTGCGTGCGCCGACCCCCTCCGCTGCGATGGAGCTTGCCCTGCCGGACTGTGAAGAACTGCGCGACCGCATCGGCAAGCGCCTCAACCAGATGGTCGGCTTGTGTTCAGGACAGCTGCAAAGCCGACGGCGTGCACTGCGCGTGCTGCAAAGCGCACGTGTTCTCGCCTCTCCCGGGCATTATGTCGATCAGCGCCGGATGGATGTGCTCCATGCCGAGCAGCAGCTGACGGGCATTTTTTCGCGTCTGCTGGCAGACCGGCACGCCGCGTGCACCTTTTTGCAGATGGAGCTGGAGCACACAGCGAACAGTCTTTTACAAAAAGCGCATAAGTCCCTTGCAGAAAGCACAGCAAGGCTTGAAGCGCTCAATCCTTTGAGCGTGCTCTCACGCGGGTACAGCGCGGTGTTTGATACAAGCAATTGCCCCGTCTGCCGCGCAGATCAGGTGCTGCCGGGGCAGATGCTACACCTCTGTTTTTCCGACGGTACGGTAGATAGCATCGTGCAGAATGTCAAACGCGATACAACCGAATCATAAAAGCTCTGAAAGGAAAAGAAAACATGGCGGAAAACAAAAAGAAGCAACCTGGCTTTGAAGCATCTCTTACAAGGCTGGAGGAAATCGTTCGCCTGCTCGAAAACGGCGACGCCACATTGGATACTTCTCTCTCTCTGTTTGAGGAGGGCGTTTCACTGGTCAAGCAATGCAACCGTCAGCTCGATGAGGCGGAAGCGAAAATCAGCGTTCTGACCAAGAACAGCGAAGGGGAAATCACAGAAAAGAATTTTATACCGAAGGACAGCACTACCGATGAAACCTGATTTCAAACAGCAGATGCGCCTAGACTGCGAGAAAATCGAGCAGGCGCTGGCGCATTATCTCCCGAAAACCGAAGAAAACTATCACGTCATCTATGACGCCGCACATTACAGTCTCATGGCAGGAGGCAAACGCATCCGCCCCTTTCTGACGCTTTCATTCTGCCGTCTGTTCGGCGGGGATGAAGCGCTTGCGCTCCGATTCGGCTGTGCGCTGGAAATGATCCATACCTATTCGTTGATTCATGACGATCTGCCTTGTATGGATAACGATACGCTCCGCCGCGGAAAACCGACCAATCACGTCATATTCGGCGAGGACATGGCGCTGCTCGCAGGTGACACGCTGCTCACGCAAGCGTTTGCCGTAGCAAGCGGCGTGGGCGATCCCGTGCTTTGCTGCCGCGCCGTGCAGATTTTGTCTGAGCAGGCGGGAATCAACGGGATGATCGGCGGTCAAGTGCTCGATCTTTTGGGAGAGAAAGAGCACTGCGACTTTGAAACGCTGTTGTCCATGCACGAAAAGAAAACGACTGCGCTCATCCGCGCCGCCTGTCTGCTGGGCTGTGTCAGCGCGGGGGTGACCGAGCCGCAAAGCGCCCAGATGCGTGCGGCGTGCGACTATGCGCACGGCATCGGTCTGACCTTTCAAATCGTTGACGATCTTCTTGATCGCTACGGCGATACCGCGCTGCTCGGAAAGCACACCGGAGGAGACGCCGAAAACGGAAAAACCACCTTTTTAAGCTTTATGGACGCAGAACAGGCAAAAGCCTACGCACAGGAACTGACCGAAAAAGCAAAGACCGCACTTGCGCCCTATCCCGAAAATGAGACGCTTTGCGCGCTTGCCGACTATCTTCTCACACGAAACAGCTGAACATGGAGCCATTACAAAAAACCAAACTCTTTGAAAACGACCCGATCCCGAAAGCGGTTTTCAGCCTGACTGTTCCGACCGTGATCAGTTCCTTGGTCATGGTGCTGTACAATCTGGCAGACACCTACTTTGTCGGGATGCTCAACGACCCGCTGCAAAATGCCGCCGTCACGCTCGCCGCTCCCGTATTGCTCGCCTTCAACGCCGTCAACAATCTCTTTGGCGTGGGCTGCTCCAGCATGATGAGCCGGGCGCTTGGCAAAAAGGATTATCAGACCGTACGCAGAACGGCGGCGTTCGGCTTTTGGTGTGCGCTGCTCTGTGGGGCACTCTTTTCCCTGTTCTGCACGGTTTTTCGCGCACCGCTGCTCACGCTGCTCGGCGCGCGGCGCCTAACCTGGGAGCCAACGCTTGGATATATGAAGTGGACGGTGTTCTGCGGTGCGGCACCGGCGATTCTCAATGTGGTGCTGGCACACATGGTGCGTTCGGAGGGCGCCGCTCTGCACGCAAGCGTCGGCACAATGAGCGGTTGCCTGCTCAATATCATCCTTGACCCGTTTTTCATTCTGCCGCGGTTTCTCGGGATGGGTGCGGCGGGCGCGGGACTTGCCACCTTTCTATCCAACTGTACGGCGTGCCTCTATTTTCTGTTGCTCCTATTTGCCAAGCGCAAGCAGACCTTTATTTCCTTGCGGCTGCGCATTGCCTGTTTTGAAAAAGGCATTGTCTTCGGCGTTTTTGCTGTGGGAATCCCCGCCGCAATTCAGAATTTGCTCAATGTTACCGGCATGACGGTGCTCAATCAGTTTACGGCCGGATATTCGGAAAGTGCCGTGGCAGCAATGGGAATCGCGAACAAAATCGCCATGATTCCCATGTATGTCGCCATGGGCATCTCCCAGGGCATCATGCCGCTGATCAGCTACAACTACGCCAGCGACAATATCAAGCGCATGAAGCATACCCTCACCTTTGCGGCCAAGATCTCGGTCACCGGACTGGTGCTGGTATCCATTGCCTATTCCTTCTTTGCCGGCGACCTCATCACC